>CAYXXQ010000048.1:0-5005 GCA_964469075.1 uncultured Rhodobacter sp. | reverse complement strand
TCCGCCGGTTTTGCCAAAACACCATTGCCAGCGGCAAGTGCTGCGGCGATCTGGCCGGTGAAAATCGCCAAAGGAAAGTTCCAGGGGGAGATGCAGGCGAACAGCCCGCGCGGGGCAAGACCCGCCAGGCGCAGGCCTTCATTGGCATAGTAGCGCAGGAAATCCACGGCTTCACGCAACTCGGCAATCGCGTCCATCGGGGTTTTTCCGGCCTCACGGGTGAGGGCTGCGAACAGTTCGCCGAAATTGGCTTCGTAAAGATCGGCGGCACGGTTCAGTGCGGCGGCGCGGTTTTCGGCGGTGTCTTCCCAGGATGTGGCATTGGCCAGTGCGGTGTCAACATCGGCATCTGACGCCAATTGCACCTGGCCCACGATATCGCCGGGCTGGGCCGGGTTAACGACAACATGGGTTTCAGCGCCCGCGATCTGCCCGGCAATCAGCGGTGTGACCTGCCAGTGATGGGCGTGAAATGGGCCGCGCGCGGTTTCTATCGCGGCCAGATCGGCCAGATCATGCAAGTCCCATCCAACGGAGTTTTTGCGTGACGGCCCGTAAAGATCGGTGGGCCAGGCAATGGCCGGGTTTTTGGTTTTTCCAAGGTCTGCAAGGGCCGCAAAAGGATCGGCTGCAACGACCGAGGGCGGCACGTCATGGTCAACGATCTGATTGACGAAAGAGGAGTTCGCACCGTTTTCCAGCAATCGCCGCACCAGATAGGCCAGCAAATCACGATGGGTTCCAACCGGTGCATAAATCCGGCAGCGGGTCATTTCGGCCTTCAAAACAAGGTCATGCAGGGTTTCACCCATGCCCTGAAGGCGTTGAAACTCATAAAGCGAGGGGTCAGTTGCCATTTCAAGAATGGCCGCGACAGTGTGGGCGTTATGGGTGGCAAATTGCGGATAAATCCGGTCGGTCATGCTTAGCAGTTTGCCCGCGCACAGGATATAGGACACGTCAGTGGCGGTTTTTTGGGTAAAGACCGGAAACCCGGCCAGCCCCTCGACCTGGGCGCGCTTAATCTCGGTATCCCAGTAAGCACCCTTGACCAGCCGCACCATGATCTTGCGATCAAGGGCCTGGGCCAGCGTATGCAACCAGTCAAGAACGCCAGCGGCACGTTTGCCATAGGCCTGCACGACCACGCCAAATCCGTCCCAGCCAGCAAGATCGGGGTCGCGCAAGACCGCCTCGATCACGTCAAGCGACAGATCAAGGCGATTGGCCTCTTCCGCGTCAATATTGAACCCCATCCCGGCTTTGCGGGCTTGACGCGCCAGCTTGCGGGTAGACCCGACAAGCTCGCGCATCACGCGTTCTTTTTGGCCGACCTCATACCGTGGATGCAGCGCCGACAGCTTGACCGAGATGCCGGGGTTTTCGCGGATGTCCTTGGATTTGCACTGGCCTGCCAGTTCAGCGATGGCTTTGCTGTAGGCGTCAAAATACTTGCGGGCGTCATCCGCCGTCAGGGCCGCTTCGCCAAGCATGTCATAGGAAAAGGTAAACCCGCGCTGCGCCAGTTTGCGGCCGCGCTGCACCGCTTCTTTGATGTCGCGACCAAGGACGAACTGGTGGCCCATTTCGCGAATGGCACGGTTGACAGCGGTGCGGATCACCGGCTCCCCCAGGCGTCGGATCGCGCCATGCAAGGTCGCGGCGATGCCGTCGCCACTGTCGTCCTGCAAGACCTTTCCCGTCAGCATCAAAGCCCAGGTGGAGGCATTGACCAGCGAAGAACTGGAATGCCCCAGATGCGCGCCCCAGGCGGATGGCGCGATCTTGTCTTCAATCAACGCGTCCATCGTGTAAGCGTCAGGCACCCGCAACAGCGCTTCGGCCAGGCACATCAGGGCGACGCCCTCGTCGGTTGACAGACCGTATTCGGCCAGAAAAACCTCCATCAGGCCGGGGTGGCTGTCGGCGCGGATGTCGCGCACCAGCGCCTCGGCCCGGGACTGGATGGCGGCGCGCAGGTTTGACGACACGGGCTGGCTTGCTTGCAGTTGGGTAAGGCAGGCGGTTTCGTCTGCGATATGGATGTCACGGATGTTCTGACGAAGGGATTGCAGGCGGGTCATGGGCGCGATTCCTTGCTAAATGGCTGGCGAAAGATTAGCAAAGAAGCGAAAGTCATGTTGCCTGAATATTCTGTTGTGGCGGGCAATCAAGCTGATTTTGTTTTAGAAAGAGAGTGATTTGCGAGACAAACCGGATGAAAACGGGCAACTTGACCGCTTCGATGAAAAGATATTGGCGGCCCTGGCCAAGGACGGCCGGATGCCGATCACGGAACTGGCGCGCTTGGTTGGATTGTCCAAAAGCCCATGCCAGGTGCGGGTCCGGCGGTTACAGGAGCAAGAGTATATCCTGGGATTTCGCGCTGTGCTGAACCCGGTGATGCTGGGCCGCGATCACGTCGCCTTTGCCGAGGTGCGTTTGACTGACACCACCGAAAAAGCGCTGAGCGCCTTTAATCAAGCGGTGCGCAAAGTGCCTGAGATTGAGCAATGCCACATGATCGCCGGATCGTTTGACTACCTTTTGAAAGTGCGCACCCGAAATATCCGCGCCTATCGACAAGTGCTGGGCGAGACAATTTCAAACCTGCCTTATGTCGGCAGCACGTCAACCCATGTGTCGATGCAGGCGGTGAAAGATAGCGGGTTTTAGCCCTATCGCAGATGCCGGTTCAAACGGCGGGAGATCAGGCCAAACAGCAGGATCAGCAGCAGGGTAAAGAACACGAAATAGCCCGCGATGATCGGATAAGGCACGAAGGGGTTGAAGGTCTTGTCAGCGAAGTAGTTCGCATAATAAAGCGCGTCGCCTTTTTGCCGCCAGGCCGGGAAGCTGGAAAAGAATACCAGCGCGGTGGCGTGAAACAGAAAGATCGCCTCGTTGGTATATGACGACCAGGCCAGCCGCAGCATCGAGGGAAACATGATCCGGCGGAATTTGCGGGCGGGCGACATGCCGATCGAATCCGCGGCCTCAAGATCGCCTTTGGGCACTGACATCAAGGCACCGTGGAAAATCTGGGCAGTATAGGCGGTGGTGTTCAGGAACAGAACGATCAGTGCGCCCATCCAGGCCTTGGTCAGCCAGCGGGTCTCGGCGGTGATTTCGATGAACCCCAGATTGATGTCAAACCCGGCTTTGGGGATCATCACGAAGCTTTCGTAAGCGATGAAAAACTGGATGAACAAGGGCGAGCCGCGCAACACGAATATGAACGCCTGCGCCGGGGCGCGCAGATACCAGATCGAACTGGCGCGGGCCAGGGCCACGGCGGTTGCTGCGAAAAAGCCGAAAGCCAGCGCCATAAGCGCAAAATAGAGGTTCCAGATCATGCCAGAGCCGAGCAAAACCACCTGTTCACACATGGTGATATCGGCCTTGGGCAACAGACGCTCACCGATGCCGATGGCGCGCAGGCCATAGGCCGAAAGGGTTTCAACGCAGCTCAAACCGTGCCGCCCATCGTGGCCTGGCCACGGGATACGCGGTGGTTCAGGCGGGCAAATACCTTTTCGCTGAACCAGGTCAGGAACAAATAGAACACCAGCAAGCCGATAAAATATCCAAGTCGCCAGTCAGGATGCGGATAGTCATAGCGGCTGGTTTTACTGCCGCCGAGTTCGCGCGCCCAGTAGACGATGTCCTCGACCCCCAGCAGGAATAAAAGCGGTGTTGCCTTGATCAGGATCATCCACAGATTGGATAACCCTGGCAGCGCGTAAACCCACATTTGTGGCAGGTGAATACGGCGGAAAATCTGCCGGGGGGTCATGCCAAAGGCCGACCCAGTTTCCAACTGGCCGGAGGGCACAGCCGCCAGTGCGCCATAAAGCGTGTTGGCAGCGAAGGCGCCAAACACCACGGCAAAGCCCACCATCGCCAGGAAGAAGCCGTAAACCTCGTGCATCCATTGCGGGTCGTTGCCTAGCGGCATCTTGGCCTCGGGGCAGACGCGGAAATCGTTGCCTTGCCGGATCGGTTCGGACCAGTCGGGGCACAGCGCGATATGGCGGAGGTATTCAATCCCCTGATCAAGCGCGATCAGCGCGAACAGGAAGAAGATGATGTCAGGCACACCGCGGACCATCGACGTATAGGCCAGACCCAGCCAGCGTAGCGGTAGAAAGCCGGACCGACGCGCCAAAGCCCCGGCAAATCCCAGGGCCAGAATGAACGGCACAGTGACAAGCAACAGCGTCAGAACGGTGACAAAACTGCCATAAAACGCCAGGTGCTTGCCTGTCGTCAGATAGCAGGTCCAC
This sequence comes from uncultured Rhodobacter sp., assembly GCA_964469075.1. Classification (GTDB taxonomy): domain Bacteria; phylum Pseudomonadota; class Alphaproteobacteria; order Rhodobacterales; family Rhodobacteraceae; genus UBA5972. The sequence goes on along the minus strand of CAYXXQ010000048.1, from coordinate 719 downwards.
CATTGAAAGGTGTCAAGCGTTGAGGGATCGGTGCAATAGCTGAACATCAGTCAGGCCTGAACAGCCGGGCCACTGAAGGCCCGGCTGCGATCAGGTCAGATCACCAGTTGACGACGCGGCCGTCGAACCATTTGGCGATCAGGGCGGACAGGCTGCCGTCTGCCTTCATCGAGGCGATGGCCGCATCCATTTTCTCCTTCAGCTCACCATCGGATTCGCGAACGCCCATGCCGACGCCGCCACCGATTGCGACAGGATCACCGACGAATACCAGCTCACCGTTAGAACCTTTGACGATGTCCTTCAGGAACGCGTCATCGGCCAGAACCGCATCAGCCTCGCCCGAGCGGACGGCGGCAATGGTTTCGTCAGGGGTTGCAAATTCAACCACGGTTGCGCCGGAAGACGCGACATAGGCTGCCTGAATGGTGTTGGTTTGGGCCGCAACCACACCTTTGGTGGCATCAGCCGAAGCACCGGCCAGTGCGACATAGGTCGAGGGGTCGGGTGGGAAATATTCCTGCGTGAAATCAATCACTTCGTCGCGTTCGTCAGTGATCGACATGCCCGCGATGATGGTGTCATAGTTGCCGGATACAAGGTTCGGAATTATCGAATCCCATTCGTTGGTGACCCAGGTGCATTCCAGGCCAGCGCGTTTGCACAGTTCGTCGCCCAACTCACGCTCATAGCCGTCAACCTCACCTGAATCATTGATG
>CAYXXQ010000047.1:0-14310 GCA_964469075.1 uncultured Rhodobacter sp. | reverse complement strand
CGGATATCCGGCCTTTCCGGCAATGATGGCCGCCTGGATCACCCGGCGCCCGCGCCTATTACACGAACAAAACGGCGTTTTGGGCCGGGTCAACCGGTTCTTTGCGCGGCGCGTCAACCAGGTCGCCTGCGGCACATGGCCGACCGATTTACCCAAAGGCGTCGAAGGGCTGCATACCGGCAACCCGGTGCGCGCCAGTGTGCTGGAGCGCGAACGTGCGCAATATATCGAACCCGGCGACTACCCGATGAGCCTTCTGGTGATCGGCGGCTCCCAAGGCGCGCGGATATTGTCAGACGTCGTGCCTGCGGCCATTGCGCTTCTGCCGGACGAGATGTTGCAACACCTCCGGGTGTCGCATCAGGCGCGCGAAGAAGACCTTGCAATCGTGCAGCAACGCTATACCGATGCCGGGATCGTGGCCGATGTGGAACCGTTTTTCAACGATGTCCCGGCGCGTCTGGCTGAGGCACAGCTGGTGATTTCACGGGCCGGGGCCTCCTCGGTGGCGGATATCAGTGTGATCGGCCGCCCGGCGATTTTCATCCCCTTAAAGATCGCAACCCATGACCATCAAACCGCCAACGCGCGCGGTTTGGTTGAGGCGGGTGGTGCGCAGATTATCGCCGAAGACGATTTGACTGCGCTGGAACTGGCGCGCCAGATCTTTGCCATATTATCGACACCCGGAAAGGCCAATAGTATGGCCGCAGCTTCAAAGGCCTATGGCAAACCGGAAGCCACGGAATCGTTGGTTCTGCTGGTTGAAGAACTGGCTTTTCAGGAGACAGATGCAGCATGAACGCAGCCACCAAATTACCCACTGACATCGGCCCGATCCATTTTGTCGGCATCGGCGGCATCGGTATGTCCGGCATCGCCGAAGTCTTGCTGAACCACGGCTATCAGGTGCAAGGCTCGGACCTGAAAGCATCGAACATCACCGACAGGCTTGCCGATCTTGGGGCCCAGATTTTCGTCGGCCAGAAGGCTGAAAACCTGAACGGCGCTGCGGTTGTGGTGGTTTCTTCGGCGATCAAACCGGGCAACCCGGAACTGGATGAGGCGCACAAACGCGGCCTGCCGGTCGTGCGCCGGGCCGAGATGCTGGCCGAACTGATGCGGCTGAAATCCAACGTCGCCATCGCGGGCACACACGGCAAAACGACGACGACAACAATGGTCGCGACGCTGCTGGACGCGGGCGGGCTGGACCCGACCGTGATCAATGGCGGCATCATCCACGCGTACGGCTCAAACGCCCGGATGGGGCAGGGTGAGTGGATGGTGGTCGAGGCCGATGAAAGCGACGGCACCTTCGTCAAACTGCCGGCAACCATCGCTATCGTCACCAATATCGACCCCGAACATATGGAACATTACGGCAGCTTTGACGCCCTGCGCGCGGCGTTTGACACCTTTGTTCACAACATTCCTTTTTATGGAATCGCCGTCTGCTGTACTGACCACCCTGAAGTGCAGGCGCTGGTTGGCCGGATCACCGATCGGCGGGTCGTGACCTATGGCTTTAACGCCCAGGCTGATGTCCTTGCGCGCAATCTGCGCTACGTTGGCGGGGTCGCGCATTTTGATGTTGAACTGCGCAATGAAGGCCAGCAGATCGACGGTATCACCCTGCCGATGCCCGGGGATCACAACGTGCTGAACGCGCTGTCGGCAATTGCCGTGGCCCGGCATTTGGGGATGAAGGCCGATGAAATACGCGCCGCTCTGGCTAGTTTCAAAGGTGTCAATCGCCGGTTCACGAGGGTGGGTGAGGTTAACGGTGTCACCATCATTGATGACTACGGCCACCACCCGGTGGAAATCGCCGCTGTCCTGAAAGCAGCGCGACAAGCGACCGAAGGCCGGGTGATCGCGGTGCATCAGCCGCATCGCTATACGAGACTATCAAGCCTGTTTGACGATTTCTGCACCTGTTTCAACGATGCCGACGTCGTCGCCATCGCCGAGGTATATGCCGCAGGCGAGGCACCGATCAAAGGCGCCAGCCGCGATGATCTGGTCGCCGGCCTGATCGCACATGGCCACCGCAATGCCAGCGCCTTGAAAGAAGAAAAATGCCTGGCGGACCTGGTTCGGCGTGAGGCGAAGCCAGGTGATATGGTCGTGTGCCTTGGGGCCGGGACAATCTCGGCCTGGGCCAATGCGCTACCAAAGGCGCTGGCGTCGTGACCTGGTCGGTCGGCCTCACGATCGGTTGGGTGCTTGTCATCTCGGCCGTTGGGATGCTGCCGATGCGATTTCACAAACGCTTCGGCTTTCCAATGCTGGCGCTGTTTCCGATGGTGCTGGCGTATCTGGGTTGGGAAATGGGGGTCTGGTGGGCAGTCGGCCTGTTCGCCGCTGCGCTGTCTATCTACCGCTATCCGGCGCGGTTTTATGGGCGAATGGTGTGGCGCAAACTGGCCGGGGAGCGCTAAAACAGGGGCCAATCCGGTTCTCTGTCGGTTTTTTTGAGTACCGCGTTGCTGTAAGCTGCTGAAACAGTGGGGGAAAACTTGTCATTTCGGTTCGACTAGTAGAGTAGTCGACCAGTCGACTAGTCGACCAATAGGTTAGTCGAACAATCGGCTAATCGACTATTCTGCTGGTCAGTTGGTCGAGCAATCAACCGGTCGACCAGTCGACCGACCGTCTGACCGCCCAACCGAGTGATCAACCCATCAATCAGTCCATCCAAACACTGGATAAGCAGACGCGCTGACCAGGTGATCTGAATTTCTGTGGCCAAAGGCAACGTGACGCGGTAAACGGATTTTTTGACAGACTTCGGGGAAATCATGTGACCTGGAAAGACCCGCTTCCCACCGTTGCAGGCAAAATCACGCTGGATCGGCCTATGGCTGACCTCAGTTGGTTGCGCGTCGGTGGCCCGGCCGAGGTGTTTTTTCAGCCTGCCCATATGGCTGATATCGCCACCTTCATGCGCCTGGTTCCCGACGATATCCCTGTGATGCCGATCGGGGTTTGCTCCAATCTGATCATCCGCGATGGTGGGCTTGACGGCGCGGTCATTCGCCTTGGTAAAGGTTTCAACGGGTTTGAGGTGATGGCGAACGGCCATGTCCGTGTGGGTGCCGGGGCGCTTGATGCGCAAGTGGCACGGGCGGCGGCGAAAGCGGGATATGATCTGGCGTTTCTGCGCACTATTCCCGGGGCAATTGGCGGCGGGCTTAGGATGAATGCCGGGTGTTATGGCAGTTATATCGCCGATGTTTTCGTCTCTGCCACCGCCGTCACGCGGGCTGGCAAAAACGTCACCCTGCGCAAGCACGACATGGAATTCGCCTATCGCCATACCGGCTTGCCCGACGATCTGGTGATTGTGCAAGCGGTGCTGAACCCGCAAAAAGGGGATCACTACGAGATTGAGGCCCGGATGGAAGACGCGCTTGCCAAACGCGAGGCGACCCAGCCGGTCAAGGACCGATCCTGCGGGTCGACCTTTCGCAATCCGGCCGGGTTCAGCTCTACCGGGCAGGCGGATGACACGCATGAATTGAAGGCCTGGAAGGTGATCGACGCAGCCGGTCTTCGCGGCGCACAGCTTGGCGGCGCACAGATGTCGCAGATGCATCCGAATTTTCTGATCAATGCCGGTGGCGCAACCGCCGCAGACCTGGAAAATCTCGGCGAGTTGGTGCGAAAAAAGGTTTTCCAACACTCCGGAATATCGCTAGAGTGGGAAATCAAGAGGGTGGGCAAACCCGCCCCTTGAATCAAAAAGAACAAAAGGCCCGAAAACAGGGTCTTACGAGCAGTGAATTGAGGCGGGTATGTCAAGTGGTGCATCCCCCCGTGTAGTGGTCCTCAAGGGCGGTCCGTCAGCGGAGCGCGAGGTTTCCTTGTCGTCAGGGCATGAATGTGCCGTGGCGCTGCGGGGCGAAGGCTATGATGTCGTAGAACTGGATGCAGGTCCGGATCTGGCCGCTGCCTTGCAATCTGCAAACCCTGATGTTGTGTTCAACGCCCTGCATGGCCGTTGGGGTGAAGACGGCTGTGTGCAGGGCATGCTGGAATGGCTGCGCATTCCCTATACTCATTCCGGGGTTCTGGCCTCGGCCCTGGCGATGGACAAGGAACGCACCAAAGCGGTTTACCGCAATGTCGGTCTGCCCGTGGTTGACAGCCGCCTCACCAGCAAATCCGATGTGATGGCGCGGCATGTGTTGCCGCCGCCCTATGTCGTCAAACCTTATAACGAAGGCTCGTCGGTCGGGGTTTATATCGTCCATGAAGACGCCAACGGCCCGCCGAAACTGTCCGAGGAAATGCCCGACATTGTTATGGTCGAAGCCTTCGCGCCGGGTCGCGAACTGACGACGACCGTGATGGGCGACAAAGCCCTGACCGTGACCGACATCATCACCGAAGGTTGGTACGATTACGACGCCAAATATAAACCCGGCGGGTCGCGCCATGAAGTGCCTGCGCAGGTTCCTGCCGCAGTTTTTGACGCCTGCCTTGATTTCGCGCTGCGGGCCCATGCTGCCCTTGGGTGCCAAGGCCTTAGTCGCACCGATTTTCGTTGGGATGAGCGGCTTGGGGTCGATGGATTGATCCTGCTGGAAACCAACACCCAGCCCGGCATGACGCCAACGTCGCTTTCGCCCGAACAGGCCGAATTTTGTGGAACCAGCTTTGGCGCGTTGTGTCGCTGGCTGGTCGAGGATGCCTCATGCAACCGTTAGAAGGCCAGAAACGTGACCCCGCGCCAAGCCGGGTGTCTTACCGATTGCAGCGGTTCTGGCTGACGCCTTTATACCGTTCGATCCTGCGCACCGGGGTGCCCGCGGCCTGTGTTTTGGGGGTCGCTATCTGGTATCTTAGCGATGAAGCCCGGGTTGATGAGTTGAAGCTTTCGCTATCGGAAATGCGCAACTCGGTCCTGCAACGCCCTGAATTCATGGTTAATTTGATGCGGATTGAAGAAGTCTCGGACGAGGTCGCCGAAGATATTCGCGAAATCACTGCGGTCGATTTCCCGATCAGTTCCTTTGATCTTGATCTGGCGGAAATGCGGGCACGCATTCAGGAATTGGATGCGGTTGCCCAGGTCAATCTGGTCGTCCGCGCAGGCGGCGTGCTGGATGTTGAGGTGGTGGAGCGGATGCCCGCCATTGTCTGGCGCAGCCGCGACAGCCTGGAATTGCTGGATGCCAGTGGTCACCGGGTTGCTGCCCTGGAACGCCGCAGTGGTCGGGCCGATTTGCCTCTGATCGCTGGTGAAGGTGCTGATACGGCCGTTGCCGAAGCCCTGGCTTTGCTGGAGGCTGCCCAGCCAATTGCCGGGCGGGTGCGCGGGTTGTTGCGGGTTGGCGCGCGCCGCTGGGACGTGGTTCTGGATCGCAGCCAGCGGATCATGCTGCCTGAAGATGGTGCGCTGGAAGCATTGGAACGCGTGCTTGCGCTTGACGATATTAGTGATCTTTTACGGCGCGATCTGATCGCCGTTGATGTGCGCGACCCACGACGCCCGACCCTGCGCCTGACCCAGGAAGCGGTCGAGTTTTTGCATCAGATCAAAGCCCCTGAAGAAAAGGACGACGCCTGATGACCATGCTTTACGAGACCCAGCGCGCAATGCGGGCCCAAAGGCAGGCCGCGATGCAGCGAGGGGTCGTGGCCATTTTGGATGTCGGGACATCAAAAATCACCTGCTTCGTGCTGCGCTTTGATGGAGCCGCAGCCTATCCGATGACCGAAGGTGTCGGCAGCATGGCCGGGCAATCGCGGTTTCGCGTCGCCGGGGTCGCAACGACTAGGTCGCGCGGCGTGAAATTCGGCGAAATCGACCGCATGGAAGAAACCGAACGGGCAATCCGCACCGCCGTGCAGGCGGCCCAGAAAATGGCCAACGTTCGCGTTGATCATGTCATCGCCTGTTTTTCCGGCGCGCGCCCGCGATCTTATGGGCTGACAGGTGTCGTTGATTTGCACGAGACCGCCGTCAGCGAACATGATATCGCGCGGGTTCTGGCGGCTTGCGATGTGCCGGATTATGGCGCAGGGCGGCAGGTTATTCACGCTTTGCCGGTTAATTTCGCGCTCGACCATCGCACCGGTCTGGCTGATCCGCGTGGGCAGATCGGCAGCAAACTGTCGGTCGATATGCACATGTTGACGGTCGATACATCGGCTGTTGAAAACCTGCTCCACTGCATCAATCGCTGCGATCTGGAACTGGCCGGTATTGCCAGCTCGGCCTATGTCAGCGGCGTGTCCTCGCTGGTTGAGGATGAGCAGGAGCTTGGCGCGGCCTGCATCGAATTTGGCGGCGGAGCCACCGGTATTTCGATATTTATCAAGAAACATCTGATCTATGCCGACGCCGTCAGAATGGGCGGCGATCACATAACCTCGGACATTTCGCAAGGCCTGCAAGTGCCTCTGGCGATGGCCGAACGCATCAAAACCTTCTACGGTGGGGTCGAGGCGACCGGCATGGATGACCGCGAAATGATCGACATTGCGGGCGAAACCGGTGACTGGGAACATGATCGTCGCAAGGTCAGCCGGGCGGAATTGATTGGCGTGATGCGCCCGCGCGTTGAAGAAATCCTTGAAGAGGTGCGCGCGCGTCTGGATGCGGCCGGATTTGAACATCTGCCCAGCCAAAGAATTGTGCTGACAGGTGGCGGCAGCCAGATCCCGGGGCTTGACGGGGTCGCCAGCCGGATCCTTGGCCAGCAAGTCAGACTTGGCCGACCCTTAAGGGTGCAGGGCTTGCCACAAGCCGCAACTGGGCCGGGGTTCGCCTCGGCGGTTGGGTTGTGTCTGCATGCGGCCCATCCGCAAGATGAATGCTGGGATTTTGAGGTGCCAATGGACCGATATGCAGGACGGTCGCTGAAGCGCGCGGTGAAATGGTTCCGCGAAAACTGGTAACAAGGGCTTGGTCCGGGCGATTTTCGCCGGATCGGGCAGAAATATGCTGATTTATGGGGGCGACCCCCATATATTGTAGGTGATTTCGTTTTTTTTGAGTGACCGACGCGGGGTGCTCGGCTACGATGCGGAATCAGCAGGTTAAAAAAACAGGCCGAAAAGGCCAGGCGAATGCAAACAGGCGGACAGATATCATGACACTCAATCTTCGGATGCCCGACAAAAACGACCTGAGACCGAAAATCACGGTATTCGGGGTCGGCGGCGCGGGCGGCAACGCAGTTAACAACATGATTGATAAGGCGCTTGAGGGCGCCGATTTCGTCGTTGCAAACACCGATGCGCAGGCCTTGGCGCAAAGCCAGGCACCGCAGAAAATCCAGTTGGGTGTAAAAGTTACCGAAGGCCTGGGCGCTGGTGCCCGGCCTTCTGTGGGGGCCGCATCTGCGGAGGAAAGCATAGAAGAAATCGTGGACCGGCTCGCCGGGTCGCACATGTGCTTCATCACCGCAGGTATGGGTGGGGGCACCGGTACTGGTGCGGCTCCGATTATTGCGCAAGCAGCGCGAGAGTTGGGGGTTCTGACCGTTGGCGTCGTGACCAAACCGTTCCAGTTTGAGGGCGCGAAACGCATGCGCCAAGCTGAAGAAGGTGTTGATGCGCTGCAAAAGGTCGTTGACACGCTGATCATTATTCCAAACCAGAACCTGTTTCGCATCGCCAACGAGAAAACCACCTTCACCGAAGCGTTTTCGATGGCGGATGACGTGCTGTACCAAGGTGTCAAAGGCGTGACTGATCTGATGGTCCGGCCCGGCATCATTAACCTTGATTTCGCCGATGTCCGGTCCGTGATGGATGAAATGGGCAAGGCGATGATGGGCACTGGCGAAGCCTCGGGCGAAGATCGTGCGATCCAGGCGGCGGAAAAGGCGATTGCCAACCCGCTGCTGGACGAAATCAGCCTGAAAGGCGCGCGCGGCGTGCTGATCAACATCACTGGCGGTCACGATCTGACACTGTTTGAATTGGACGAAGCCGCCAACCGCATACGGGAAGAGGTTGATCAGGACGCCAATATCATCGTCGGCTCAACCCTGGATACCGCAATGGAAGGCATGATGCGTGTGTCGGTGGTTGCCACCGGCATTGATGCCGCCGAAATCGTGCATGACATTCCGGTGCCGCGCCGCAAAATGTCCGAACCGCTTAGCCCGCCGAAACGTGCTGATCACTATGAAGAAGCTGCCGAGCCGATGGTGCTGTCTAGCCACGAACTGGCACCTGAAACGGCGGAATATGACGATCAGCCAAGCCTGCTGAGCAGTTTTGATGCCGAACGCGACGCCTATGAACCCGAGGATGAGCTTTCGCTGTTTGATGAACTGTCGAGCAACGAAGTCTCTGACGATTTGCCAAGCCCGATCTACCAGCCCGAGCATCAGCAGTATGCGCCGCAAGCCCAGTCCTATGATGAAGAGCCCAGCTTTTCAGGTTTCGTCGCCCCGAAACCACCTGGCCCGGGTCGGCCATCGCCCGAAGCCATGTCGCGCTTGCAGGCCGCCGTCAACAAGGCGCCAAAACCACCCGGCAGCCAGCCGGCAGTGGCCCCTTCTGGCAAACCGGCCGAGAAATCGGGCCGCTTTGGCATCAACAACCTGATCAACAAGATGACAGGTCATAGCCAGGAACCGCCTGCGCGCCGGGACACACCACAAGTGCATCCACGTGCTGGATTGGGCGAAACCCAGGAAGTTGACCCGGATCAGGAACGCGTTGATATCCCAGCGTTTTTGCGCCGCCAAGCCAACTGAGGCAGCTCAAAAACCAGCCGTAATTCCCACGTTAACGGGCGTTGATTCGCCGTGCGAAAGCGCGGTCTGATGCGATGCGCGACTTGGGAAACAAACTGTTTCCAAACCCATAGGCGAAAACCCGCGAATAACCCCCTGTTATTGTTGCAAACAGTCACAAAGATTGAGTTGTAGTTGAAGGATCCCTTCAATAGGTAAGGATGGAGTTAACACGTCCAGGCAAAACCTGACTTTGGGGGAACACGGTGCAAACCACGGTAAAGAATGAAATCAGTCTGACGGGTACGGGATTGCATTCCGGCCGCCCGGTCGTACTGCGCATTCTTCCGGCATCCGCCGAATACGGTATCTGGTTTCGCCGCGTGGACATCACGGATCGCGACAATATGATTGCGGCACGTTACGATAATGTTACCGACACCCAGCTTTGCACCAATATCAGCAATGACGACGGCGTCACGGTTGCGACGGTCGAACATATCATGGCGGCTTTTGCTGGCTGTGGCATTCACAACGCATTGGTTGAAGTCGACGGCCCTGAAATCCCGATCATGGATGGCAGCGCTGACGAGTTTGTTCACAAAATCCTGCTTTCTGGGGTTCGGAAACTGGACGCGCCGGTGCGGGTCTTGAAGATCCTGCAAAAGGTTGAGGTTGAACTAGACGGCGTCAAAGTCTCAATCGAGCCTAGCGACAGCCTGGAAATCGACTTCAGCATTGATTTCCCAGATGTTGCGATTGGTCGTCAGGAAAAACGTCTGAACATGCAGAACGGCGCTTTTGTGCGGGAGCTGCGCACAAGCCGGACATTCTGCCGCAAGGCCGATCTTGACTGGATCATCTCGCAGGGGCTTGGCCTTGGCGGCACCTTGGAAAACGCCATTGTGGTTGATAATGACGTGGTTCTGACCCCGGGTGGGCTGCGGCACGAAGATGAATGTGTGCGTCACAAGATGTTGGATGCGTTGGGTGATCTGGCCCTGGCCGGCACGCCGATCATTGGCCGCTATCACGGCGTTCGCGCTGGTCACGCCTTTACAAACAAGCTGTTACGCAAGCTGTTTGCGACACCGATGGCTTATGAAATGGTCACCTGTGACAGTCACACCGCGACGAAACTGCCGGGCGTTGGCGTCAAACTGTCCGATCTGCGCGCCTATTCCTGAGACTTGCTTTTCAGTTTGCTGAGGGTTTCGCGCAACCCATGATCAATACCCCGAAAATTTGCTGCGAAAGCGTTTTTACTCTTGGCAATATGTGCTAGGTAAAGCCAGAATATGGGCAGCGGAATCTGCCGCGGTGAGGGAACGGGACCGATCAAGATGTCGATAGGCAGGAAACCGGTTATTCAAGTGCTTATGCTGGCGTCGCTGCTGCTGTTTGCAGCCTGCGGCAAAAAGGTCGATGAAGCGCCCCTTGAATCCCAGTCCCCCGAAGTGATCTTCAAAGCTGCCGAAGCCCAGCTTGCCGCCGGAGACGAAGAAGAGGCCGCGAAACTTTTCACCGAGGTGGAGCGCTTATACCCCTATTCGGAATGGGCCAAGCGCGGCATCGTGATGTCAGCCTTCGCCTTTCACAAAGCCAAAGATTATGATCAGTCGCGCGCCGCAGCGCAGCGTTATCTTGATTTCTATCCGGCCGATGAAGACGCAGCCTATGCCCAATACATCATGGCCCTAAGTTATTACGATCAGATTGACAAAATCGGTCGGGATCAGGGCAATACGTTTCAGGCCCTCCAGTCCCTGCGCGTCGTGATCGAGCGGTATCCTGACAGCGAATACGCTAAATCCGCGATCCTGAAATTTGACTTGGCGATTGACCATCTTGCTGCCAAAGAAATGGAAGTCGGACGCTATTATCTGAAACGCGCGCATTTCGCAGCGGCGATCAACCGTTTCCGGGTTGTTGTGGAGGACTACCAAACCACAACCCACACACCCGAAGCTTTACATCGTCTGGTCGAAGCGTATCTTTCGCTTGGCCTGACTGACGAGGCCCAGACCGCCGGGGCCATTCTGGGTCATAACTTTAAAAGCAGCATCTGGTATGAAGATAGCTATGCGCTGTTGACGGGCAGGGGGCTGCGTCCGGAAGCGAAGGGCGATGGCTGGCTGAACACGGTCTATCGGCGGGTTCTGAAGGGCGAATGGCTCTGACAGGAATAAGCGGGGGCTAACGCGGATGCTGCGCGGGCTGTCTATCCACGACATGTTGCTGATCGATCGACTGGAGCTGGACTTTCAGCCGGGGCTGAATGTGCTGACCGGTGAAACCGGTGCTGGCAAGTCTATACTGTTGGATTCATTGGGGTTTGTCCTTGGCTGGCGGGGCCGCGCTGATCTTGTGCGCGAAGGTGCCGATCAGGGTGAAGTGCTGGCGGAATTTGCGCTTTCGCCAGATCATCCAGCGCATGCGATCCTTGATGAGGCCGGTTTACCAACCGGCGAAGAACTGATCCTGCGCCGCACCAATAGCCGCGATGGCCGCAAGCAAGCCTGGGTCAACGACCGCCGCTGTTCGGGTGAAATCCTGCGCCGGATCTCAGACACGCTGGTCGAACTGCACGGCCAGCAGGACGATAAGGGCCTGCTAAACGCCCGCGCGCATCGGGCTTTGCTGGATGAATTTGCCACAGCAGACCTGTCACTTAAGACCACCCGCAAATCCTGGCGCGCCTTGTCAGAAGCGCGCAAAGCGCTGGATGCCCGCAAGGCCCGGCTGGAAGAATTGTCGCGCGATCGGGAGTATTTGGCGCATGCAGTTGCCGAACTGGACAAACTTGATCCCCAGCCCGGCGAGGATCAGGTGCTGGATACTCAGCGCCGTCTGATGCAGGCCGCCGAGCGCATCCGCGAAGATATCCAGCGCGCGGCGCAAGCCCTTAGCCTTGAAGGGGCCGAAGGACAAATGCGCGATGCGACCCGCTGGCTCGACGGGGTCGAAGCCCAGGCCGAGGGCCGCTTGCAAGACCCGCTTGCCGCAGTTTCACGGGCGATGGAAAACCTGGCTCTGGCCCAGCAAGGGGTCGAGGATTGCCTGAATGCCCTTGATTTCAACCCGCATGAGTTGGAGGCGGTCGAAGAACGACTTTTTGCCATTCGCGGCCTTGCCCGAAAGCACTCCGTCACTGCGGATGTCTTGGGTGATCTGGCCCAGGATCTGCGCAGGCGGTTAGAAGAAATCGAGGGTGGCCAAAGCGATATTACTGCGCTGGAAGACGCGGTGAAACAGGCAGAGGCGGATTATCAGACGGCGGCAAAAGCCCTGACGACCTTGCGCCAGAAAGCGGCCCAACGGCTTGATAAAGCGATGACCGCCGAGCTTGCACCTCTTAAGATGGAGCGCGCGGTTTTCACTACAGAAGTGACGCCGGTAGGCGAAGGACCCGACGGGGCTGATGCGGTGCAATTTGTTGTTGCCACCAATCCAGGCGCGCCATCAGGGCCCCTGAACAAGATCGCATCGGGGGGGGAGCTATCGCGGTTTCTGCTGGCGCTGAAGGTTTGCCTTAAGGGCAATGTCGCCGGATTGACGATGATTTTTGACGAGATTGATCGCGGCGTTGGTGGTGCCACCGCAGATGCGGTTGGTCGCCGTCTAGCCGAACTGGCCAAGGGCGGGCAAGTGCTTGTCGTCACCCATTCACCCCAGGTTGCCGCCCTGGGCGGGCATCACTGGCGGGTCGTCAAATCGGTTGCGGCGGGCAAGACCACTTCGGACGTTGTGCCAGTTACCGGCGCGCAGCGCGTTGACGAAGTTGCGCGCATGTTGGCAGGTGATACCGTCACAGACGAGGCCCGCGCCGCTGCCAGCGTGTTGCTGAAAACCGCCTGAGGCCCCAATCATTTGCCAATGAAATACCGCCAGATCGGCGTGATATCCATCGCCGCAACCGCGATGCCAAGTGGGATCATCCAGAAACCCAGAACCGGTAGAAACCCAAACACGCCGCCAACAATCAGCACCAACCCCAGCAACAACCGAACACCCGGCGGCACATGCCGACGAATGAAGGCCAGGGTTTTTCTAATCACCCCTTTTAAGGAGTTCGCCCGGTCAACTGCATCAGCGGGGTCCGGTGGATCCGAAGGCTGGGTCACGTCAGTTTATCCTGACCATCTTGCCGGGGTTCATAAGGTTTTTGGGGTCAAGCGCGCGTTTGATATCTGCCATGATCTGCCAACCTTCACCATGTTCACGTTCCATATAATCCAGCTTGCCCATGCCGACACCATGTTCGCCCGTCACCGTGCCGCCAAGCGCCAGCGCGCGTTCGGCCATGCGGTGGCTTAGGTCCAGGGCGGTCTTCTTTTCGGCGTTGTTTCCAGGCGCAATCAACAGGACCGCGTGAAAATTTCCGTCCCCGACATGGCCCAAGATCGGCCCGGGAATTCCGCTTGCAGCAATATCTGCACGGGTCTCAGCCACGGCTTCGGCCAGACGTGAAATCGGCACGCACAAATCCGTTACGACAGCGGTCGCGCCCGGTTTCAGGGACAGGGCGGCATAGTAGGCGTTGTGGCGCATCTTCCACAGTGCGGCGCGATCTTCGGCAAGGCTTGACCACTTGAAATCGCTGCCGCCATGATCGGCCACGATCTCCCGAACCCGTTCGGCTTGCTCGGCAACACCGGAGTCTGAGCCGTGAAATTCCAGCAACAGATGCGGCTTTTCAGGCATGTTCGCGCCCGCATATTGGTTAAAAGCGCGGGCCGTTGCGTCATCCACAAACTCGATCCTGGCCATTGGAATGCCCATCTGGATAGTTTGAATGACAGTGGTGACAGCGGCGTTGATATCATCAAAGGCGCAGATGGCAGACGACACCGCTTCAGGCTGACCGGTTAGGCGCAGAGTCAGCTCAGTGATCAGACCAAGCGTGCCTTCCGAGCCAACAAACAAAGCCGTCAGGTCATACCCGGCCGAGGATTTTCGTGCCCGACTGCCGGTGCGGATGATCCGCCCGTCGGCCAAGACCACTTCAAGCGCCAGAATATTATCGCGCATCGTGCCATATTGCACCGCTGTCGTGCCGGAGGCCCGGGTCGCCGCCATCCCGCCAAGGGAAGCATTGGCGCCGGGATCAATCGGGAAAAACAACCCGGTTGCCCGCAAGTCCGTGTTCAATGCTTCGCGTGTGATGCCTGGCTGCACCACGGCATCCATATCCTCGGCATTGACCGATAAAAGTCGGCGCATCCGCCGCATATCCACCGTGACTCCGCCCCGGATCGCCAAAGCATGCCCTTCAAGTGACGTGCCGGTGCCCCAGGGGATGATAGGGCAATCATGCTGGTGGCAGATCTGCGCGATCTTTGACACTTCACTTGTGTTGTCAGGATACGCAACCGCATCGGGCGGGCAGGGTGCGAAATGAGTTTCATTTTCCCCATGCAGATCAAGATCGGACTTGGAGGTCGAGACTCGATCCCCTAGAAGCTTGCGCAGGTCGGCAATTGCGGTCTCTATGGTCATGGGGCTTCCTATGTTGTTTGGCAAAACTTATGCCAAGCTGCGGTCCGGGGAAAGGGTGTGAAGTGGCAGACTCGACACGCGCGTTTCTGAAAGAGACAGGCCACCT
>CAYXXQ010000046.1:11388-14341 GCA_964469075.1 uncultured Rhodobacter sp. | reverse complement strand
GGCAAAAAGATGGGCAAATCCGCCGATGGCGCGGTCTGGCTGAACCCGGATATGCGCGCGCCATATGATTTCTGGCAGTTCTGGCGCAACACGACGGATGCGGATGTCGGGCGGTTCCTGAAGCTTTACACCGAAATGCCGGTTGACGAGTGCGATCGCCTGGGGACCCTTGAAGGGTCCGAGATTAACGAGGCCAAAGTCACCCTGGCCAATCTGGTCACGACGCTGGCACATGGGGCCGAGGCCGCACGCGCTGCCGAAACCACCGCGCGCGAAGTGTTTGAAAAAGGCGGCGTAGGCGATGATCTGCCCACAACGCTTTTGACCAAGGACGACCTGGGCGATGCAGGCCTGTCAATCGTGCAGGCCTTCGTGCGCGCCGGGCTGTCCGCCTCCGGCAAAGAGGCCAAACGCCTGATTGCCGATGGCGGCGCGAAACTGAACGACGCGGCCATCAGCGACACCAGCCTGATGATTGCACCGGACATGCTGCGCGACAGCGTCAAACTGTCAGCCGGCAAAAAACGCCACGCGATCCTGCGGCTAAATTAAGCCCAGGGCAGGTTTTACAGCCTGCCCTGGCTTTCAACACCGGGGGCGACGTACCAGTCGTCAAACCGGCTGACCTCGGCCAGAACCCGGCGATACCCTTTGGCGTTGAGCAGATCAAAGATCTTGCGGCGGTCTTTGCGGAAATTATGCTCAACCGCGATGGTTTTGGGCTGAAACCGGCTGAAATCGTGATGGCTGAGAATGTCAAATTCGCTGCCTTCGGTGTCGATTGACAGGAAATCGAAATCCTGCGGCGCCTCGTGATCCTGCAATAATGTGGCCAGAGATACGGTTTTCACATCATATTCCTGACCCTTGCGCCGGGCTTTGCGGTGGCTGTCGCCATCCTTGAAGCGTGAAATCGTGGATAATTCCCCGGCGGTGGATTCAGTGAATTTCAGGCTGTCGCCATCCTTGATCCAGACGCAGCGGGTATCAAGAACGGTGTCGGGGCGGTTCCGGCGAAACTGGTCATGCCAGCCGCGCGCCGGTTCGGCGCAGATGCCGCGCCAATCCCAATCGCGTTCCAGCATCAGGCTGTTGGACAGTTCCAACCCGTTGGTCGCGCCAAATTCCACGAAAAACCCGCCGGTCTTGTGACCCAGTACGTAAAGGGCAAAAACATCCTGAAAAATCTGTGATTCCGTACGATGCGCCAATTCCAGCGCCAGCGTCAGGAAATCCTTGCTGGCACTTTCGGGCATTGCGCGCAGATCGTTGCGCGCGTCGGTGATAGTGTTGGTTTGTTTGGTATGGATGGCTTTCGGGCCGTTCGGGCCGAGGCCGACAAGATCGGCGAGATTGTCGATTATGGTCACAGCCTGCCCCTTGATCCTGCTTCAGCACCGGTTCAGTGTGAAGCAGGATTTTGGCCTGAATGCAACGCCTTGTCCCGATTGGTAGGAAACATCAGCGGCAGTTTGTTGCGCATTTGGTATGAAACACAAAACGCCTCAGTCGCCCAACATCCACGTCCCATCGGGGTAAAACGCATGAAAGGCAAAGGCAAACATGACGTCGTGGGCGACATTGACGCCGCTTTCGTCGCGCACCCGGATTGTGCCGACGTCTTTGCCTTCCCCGATCCGCGCGCTATCCAGCGCTGAGGCCTGGCCTGACGTCCAGCTGATCGTCACCCCGCCTTCAGTGATTTCCGGCGTTTCTTGCAGACGCACCATCGGCCAGGCGCGTGCGCCGACCTTGATCACCCGCATCAGCGGCGGAATGTCATGCGGCGGGTTTTCGCCGCTATACAGGAACGGCCGGCTAGAGCCGTCATAGCCAACATAAGGGTTGCGGCCGTAAGGGCGGCTGGCCTTGGGTTGGTCCATCACCAGTGCTTGTGGGTTGCGGGCTTTGTACTCGGCCCAGCTTTCCATCCAGCTTGGAAGTTGCGTCAGTTCGTCATCCATATGTTCGCCAACGATGCCCACCCCAAGGGCTTGCTGCCACCAGCTTTCGGTTTGCCGGTCATACATCACCATGTCTGAGTTTCTGAGTTTGCCCGACACCCCAAAGGTGCGCAATTCACCGTTAACCATGCCGTCAAACACCAAGGCTGAGTTGCACAAAGGGCAAAACGTCACCGTCACGGCCTGCCCGTCAATCACGTCATTGACGATTTCGTGCCATGTCAAATAGCGGATCGGGTAAGCACGCGGGGTCGTCCCGTCCAGTTCCAGCGCGATCACCGGTTCGCGGTCATCCAGCCGGGTTTCTTCGCTGACATTGATGAAACTTGGGTCGTCGACCGCCGGGATGCCGTCTTTTGGCGGCCCACCGCTGAGGATTTCGATGAACGCGACGGAGCTGCGGCTGAAATCGGTGTTCGGCCATTCATGTTTCCAAAACTCGACCTGTGCGATTGCCATGCTGGCGATCAGGCCAAAGCCTGCGGCGAGTATCCCGGTTCGAAAGATCGTTGCCATGTCGTTTTTCCCTGTGTGCGAGGACTTACGGAAAAAAGACTGGCAGAGGTCGTTTGGAAAAGACAGCCATCCTCACGCAGATATGAAAGCGCGGCATCTTGGCTGGGTCGGACCGTCCTATGGAAAGGACGGCCCAAATCTTGCGGTCAGCCTTCGGACTTCAGGCGGACGGTTTTCATATAGTCAGGCGCATCGACCCGGCCATTGGCGTTGGGATCGCCCTTTTTGATCGCGTCAACCACATCCTGGCCGGCAACCACCCGCCCGACGATCGTATACTGACCGTTCAGGTTTGGTGCGCTGTCAAACATGATGAAAAACTGCGAATTGGCAGAGTTTGGGTCGCTTGAGCGGGCCATGCCAACCACGCCTCTGACGAAGGGCAGCTTTGAAAACTCTGCTTCAAGATCGGCTGCGTCTGAACTGCCGGTGCCAGCACGGCCAAGATCTTCGCCGCCCCGTTTGCCAAATTG
>CAYXXQ010000046.1:3491-11288 GCA_964469075.1 uncultured Rhodobacter sp. | reverse complement strand
GCTGATGTTTGTGCCGGTGGTGGTGGCACCGGCGGGACATCGCCAAGCTCGGGCTGGGTCAGGTAAGTATAGCCCAGAAACCCTGCGACCAGCAAGGCCAGGACAATCAGAATGCGGGTTACGATTTTCATTCGATATCAGCCGCAACCTTGACCGAAATCATCCGGTCCGGGCTCAATGGCGGCTCTCCTTTGGTGATGTTGTCGATATGCTCCATACCCTCGGTGACGCGGCCATAAACGGTGTATTGACCGTTCAGGAAATGCCCGTCCTGCAACATGACGAAAAACTGCGCGTTGGCGCTATCTGGGTTTTGCGACCGAGCCGCCCCCAGCATGCCGCGATCAAACGGGATGCGGGAAAACTCAGCCGCAACATTCGGCAGATCAGAGCCACCGGTGCCGGCCAAGCGGATGTTGAAATCGGCTTCCATATTGCCGTTTTTCACATCACCAGTCTGGGCCATGAAGCCGTCGATCACCCGGTGAAACGCCACATTGTCATAAAGACCGGCGCGGGCCAGCTCCTTGATCCGCGCGCAATGCTGCGGCGCGATGTCGGGCATCAGTTCGAGCGTGACCGGACCATCCTTCAGCTCAATGATGAGGGTGTTTTCCGGATCTTTGATATCAGCCATGTCAGCCTTCCCTTTGTCAAAAGTCGGCGTGACAATATGGCGGATCGCGCCGAGATGGAAGGCTTGATGACTGCGGCAAAAACCGAAATTTGCGGGCGCGCCTAGCTGCGGCCGTATTTTGCCGCCAAGGCGGAGGCAACTGCGGGCGGAACGAACTTGCGCACGTCCCCCCCAAGCCGGGCGATTTCCTTGACCAGCCGCGAGGCGATGGCCTGGTTTTTGGCATCCGCCATCAGAAACACCGTTTCAACGCTGTCATCGAGCGCGCGGTTCATGCCAACCATTTGAAACTCATACTCAAAATCACTGACAGCGCGCAGCCCGCGTACGATCATGGTGGCGCCGACTTCCTGTGCGCAATGGATCAAAAGGTTCTCAAACGGATGCACAATGATTTCGACACCTGCCGCCTTGGCGGTGCCTTCGCATTCCGATTTGATCATCGCCACACGTTCTTCCAGATCAAATAACGGGCCTTTGTCCCGGTTGATCGCAACCCCGATCACCAGTTTGTCAACCAGCGTGCAGGCGCGGCGGATGATGTCGATATGGCCATGCGTAATGGGGTCGAAAGTGCCGGGATAGAGGCCAGTGCGCATGATCAAATTCCGTTTATCGCGACAATTCTACGCGAAACTTTATTGCGCGCCCCACTGGGATACAACGCGATTCTTGCAAGAATGTTGCAACCCGGCCTTAGAAACACTCAGAAACCTTTGATCATGCCTTCCAGTGCCTGGTTTTCCATCGCCATTTCCGACAAGCGCGCCTGCACCACGTCACCGATGGAAATCAGCCCGATCAGTGCTCCGTTTTCCAGCACCGGCAGGTGGCGAAACCGACCATCTGTCATGGTTCTCAACACCGAATCTGCGCTATCTGACTTGGTGCAGGTCGAAATATCGGTCGTCATGATTTCTTTCACACTATCGCTGAGGCAAGTAACGCCGCGCTTGCCGAGTTCGCGAACAATGTCGCGTTCGGAGAACATGCCGGCGATGGTTTTGCCGTCATCAGACACGATCAACGCGCCGATGCGTTTTGACGACAGGATGCCTGCCGCTTCGGACACGGTGGCGCTTGAGGCAATGGTCGCGATATCCTGGCTCGGCTTGCCTTTAAGAATTTGTTGAACCAGCATGATGATTTCCCTTTCTAATTATCTTTCGTTTATCGTGCCTTACGGGTAATTTTCTGTCAAGATAAAGACTCAGGCCAAAGACTCAAGCCGAAGGATTTCCCGACGGATTTTGTGGCTAAGCATTTCGGCAAAGCGGTTAAGCCGCTCGACCCGCCGATCATCCGCATGGCGGATCAGATAAAACGTGCGTTTCAGGGCCACCTGATCGACCAAAATCCGCTGAAGCTCCGGGTAGACCGGGATGGCGAAATCATGGACGATGCAGACCCCGGCCCCAAGTCGCGCCCAGTTCAACTGCACCGAGAACGAGTTTGAAGTCAGCCCGGCATGCGCGGCCTCACCGACCTCCTCCAGATAGTCGAGTTCCTTGTCAAAAATCATGTCAGGGATATAGCCGATCAGCCGGTGATGGCGCAGATCGGACCGGGTGCGGATCGGTTTGTGCCGTGCCAAGTAGTCCCGTGTCGCAGCAAGGCTAAGCCGGTAATCCGACAACTTTTGCACAGTCAGCCGCCCGGTTTTCGGCGGTGACACCGTGATCGCCATATCCGCCTCGCGCTTGGACAGGTTAAAAACCCTTGGCAGCGCGACGATCTGCACTTCAAGCCCGGGGTTATCATCGCAAATCTCAGCACAGATCTGCGGCAGCAAATAGTTTGCACTGCCGTCTGGCGCGCCAATACGGATGGTGCCGCGCAACACGTTGGAAGCCCCGCGAGTTTCTTCCAGCGCGTCAATCACCGCTTGTTCGGCCTCCCCGGCGCGATCAAACAGGGCATGGCCAGCTTCCGTCAGGGCATAGCCCTGGGGTGATTTCACGAACAGGCGCGCCTCAAGCGCGTCTTCCAGTTGCGCCACCCGTCGCCCGACTGTGGCCGGGTCAAGCTTCAGGGCTTTACCGGCATTTGACAGGCTTTCCTGACGCGCTACGGCCAGAAAAACCTTCAGATCATCCCATTTCGGATCGGCCATGCGCTACCTATTCCCTAGCTTTGCATTTTTGCAAAACACTTTTGGGAAATTTGCGCTCCACAATACAAAATTGCAAGACTAAGGTGCCGCCAGAGAACTTGAAAACCAATTTTGGGAGGGGCTCCTGATGCAGGAACTGACACATTATATTAACGGCGCACATGTCAAAGGCACATCCGGGCGGTTTGCCGATGTTTTCAACCCGGCCACGGGTGAAGTGCAGGCCAAAGCGCCGCTGGCAAGCCCGACCGAACTTGATGCAGCCGTCGAAATCGCGGCCGCAGCTCAACCAGCCTGGGGTGCGATGAACCCGCAGCGCCGCGCCCGGGTTCTGATGAAATACGTCGATCTTTTGAACCGCGACATGGACAAACTGGCCGAAGCGTTAAGCCGCGAACATGGCAAAACCATCCCCGACGCCAAGGGCGACGTCGTGCGCGGCCTGGAAGTGGTGGAATACTGCATCGGTGCGCCGCAGTTGTTGAAGGGGGAGTTTACCGACAGCGCAGGCCCCGGCATTGACATGTATTCGATGCGCCAGGCGCTGGGGGTTTCAGCGGGGATTACACCGTTTAACTTTCCGGCCATGATCCCGATGTGGATGTTTGCTCCGGCCATTGCCTGTGGCAACGCCTTCATCCTGAAACCTTCCGAACGCGACCCGTCTGTGCCTTTGATGCTGGCGGAATTGTTTGAAGAGGCCGGTTTGCCCAAGGGCATTTTGCAGGTCGTCAATGGCGACAAGGAAGCGGTTGATGCGATTCTGGACAACCCGATGATCCAGTCGATCGGTTTCGTCGGCTCAACCCCGATTGCGCAATATATCTATTCGCGCGGCTGTGACAACGGCAAGCGGGTGCAGTGTTTTGGCGGGGCCAAGAACCACATGATCATCATGCCGGACGCCGATATGGACCAGGCCGCAGATGCGCTGATCGGGGCAGGTTACGGCGCTGCCGGTGAACGCTGTATGGCGATTTCTGTCGCAGTGCCGGTTGGCGATGATACTGCTGATCGGCTGATTGCCAAGCTGGCCCCCCGGGTCGAAAGCCTGAAAATCGGGCCTTACACGGCTGGGGACGACGTTGATTTCGGCCCGGTTGTGACCGCTGCCGCCAAGGAGAAAATCCTCGGGCTGGTCGAAACCGGGATTGATCAGGGTGCCAAGCTGGTGGTCGATGGCCGGGGCTTCAAGATGCAGGGGTATGAGGACGGATTTTTCGTCGGCGCCTGCCTGTTTGATAACGTGACCAAAGACATGGACATCTACAAGCAGGAGATTTTTGGCCCCGTGTTGTCGACCGTGCGCGCCCAATCCTATGAAGAGGCGCTGAGTCTGGCGATGGATCACGAATACGGCAACGGCACCGCAATTTTCACCCGCGATGGCGACACCGCGCGTGACTTTGCCAACCGGGTCAATGTCGGCATGGTCGGCATCAACGTGCCGATCCCGGTGCCGCTGGCCTACCATACTTTTGGAGGCTGGAAGAAATCGGCCTTTGGCGATCTGAACCAGCACGGCCCGGATGCGTTCAAGTTCTACACCCGCACCAAAACCGTGACCGCCCGTTGGCCCTCGGGCACCAAGGAAGGGGCCGATTTCTCGATCCCGACGATGGAATAAGAAAATTCAAAACGATTGAATTAGGGGGCTACGGCCCCCTTTTTTGCGTTCCGATAAATCACCCGGCACAACAAGTCTATTTGTACGGCGCAGTCGGGCCAATGCGTTCAACAATTACAGTCTGGGTGCATGGCTGAAATCGGCGCGGGCATCTGCCAGATGCTATTGGTGCCTTGCAGATCTTTGCTGCGGGGTTTTGGCAAGTTCCCGACGTTCCGACGGCACAGTTAGAACATTGAACATCAATTACTGTATAACCGGTTACAACATAAAGTTCAGGAAATTCAGGCAGCGCAAGTTTTGGATCAGCCGTTCTGTGGCTCCGCCGAAGCGTTGTATTTTCTTCGGCACCGAAATAGACTGTCACCCCTGCTTGCAAGCTTGTTTCGCCACCGATCAATTGAAACAGTGTTCCAACTATGTCTGCTGACAAAAGTGCCAAGCAAATACTGCGAAGGGTCGCGGGTGAATATATGAAGGCCAGCCCCGATCAACGGTTTTAAACCTGAAGACGGCGTGACGCTGAATGGCGCCTAATAACTGCGCTCCATCAGTCCAAGATCCAGATCAAACTGAATACCGACCTGATCGGTCACCGGCCCTGTCAAGCTGCCGCTGAAAACAAACGCATTTGGTGAAACATGGCTCAGCCCGAACTTCGTATTCCAACCGGATACCGCCGGCTCGGTACTTTGGGCCCAAACCGGACTGGCGGCACCACTAAAAATTCCAATGACAAGTGTTAACAACAAAAACCGCATCATCCGCCCCGTTATGCAGGAAAAGCAAACGGGCCAGACCTGATCTATGCCCCGTCGCAGAAGTGCTGTGCGATCAGGGCAAAATCTTGTTGTAACCGGACCCTAGGCACCGGTTCTTTTCCTGTCAACAACCCCAAGACGGCCCGCCCGCACCGATTTTCGCAGGCCACAGCAAGTCCCGGAATTGATCTTGCGCATTGCCTTGCCGCGCAAGCCCATTAAACTGAAACCGGACACGCACAACGGCAATCACAGGGCAAGGGGACTGGCATGAAAGATCTCGGACCGACATTCACAATCGGGATCGAAGAAGAATATCTTCTGGTCGATCTGGAAACCCTTGATCTAGCGGTAGCCCCTGATCAGTTGATGGAAGATTGCCAGGCCGAACTGGCAGGCCAGGTCAGCCCCGAATTTCTGCAATGCCAGATCGAGATCGGTACAAAGGTCTGCACCGATATTGGCGAAGCGCGGCAAGATCTTGTGCGCCTGCGGGAGTGTATTCATCGCGTCGCAGCACGTTATGATTTGGCGCCGATTGCCGCCTCAAGCCATCCGTTTGCGGATTATCACGCGCAAAATCATACCGATAAAGACCGCTATAATGCGCTTTACCGCGATCTGGCCGGGGTGGCGCGGCGGATGCTGATTTGTGGTCAGCATGTGCATGTCGGCATTGAAAACGATGAGATCCGCATCGACCTGATGAACCAGTTTACCTATTTCCTGCCGCATTTGTTGGCGTTGTCGACCTCGTCACCCTTCTGGATGGGCGATGATACCGGGCTGGCCAGTTACCGCTTGACGGTGTTTGACAATCTGCCGCGCACGGGCTTGCCGCCACGGTTTGGCTCCTGGTCGGAATACGAACGCTCGGTCCAACTGATCGTTGACAGTGGTGCGATTGAGGACAGTTCGAAAATCTGGTGGGATGTGCGGCCCTCGGCGCGGTTTCCAACCTTGGAAAGCCGGATTTGTGACGTGTCGTCACGGATTGAGGACACGCTGACCATCGCCGCCCTGACCCAGTGTATCTTGCGGATGCTATGGCGGTTGCGCAGCAATAACCAGCGTTGGCGGATTTATGACCGGTTTCTGATCGGCGAAAACCGCTGGCGTGCACAACGCTATGGATTGCATGACGGGTTGATTGATTTTGGCGCGGGCGGGGTCAAACCTTATGGTGATCTGATCCAGGAAATGCTGGATTTGATCGCAGAAGACGCCCATGCGCTGAACTGCGAGGCTGAGGTCGCGCGCGCCCTTGATATCGTCAAACATGGCACCAGTGCTGACCGTCAACGCAAGGTTTACGCTGCGACGCGTGCGGCCGGGGGCGATGATGCTGCGGGCCTACGCGCCGTG
This sequence comes from uncultured Rhodobacter sp., assembly GCA_964469075.1. GTDB lineage: Bacteria > Pseudomonadota > Alphaproteobacteria > Rhodobacterales > Rhodobacteraceae > UBA5972. The sequence goes on along the minus strand of CAYXXQ010000046.1, from coordinate 4,785 downwards.
GTTGATGCGCTGGCCGGGGAGTTTGTGGATGGGATCCTGCCATCAGGTTGATCCTGCCTTGCCAAGGCGGGCGGGGTTTGTAAAACTCTCGCAACAATTTGGAATTAAACAAGCGTTCAATTCCTGAGCCGCGCCGGAGATTGCCAATGGATTTCGCCCTTTCAGAAGAACAATCCGCCATTTTCGACATGGCCTATGCCTTTGGTCAGGAGCATATCGCCCCCTTCGCGCGGACCTGGGAAAAGGACGGCACTATCCCGAAAGACCTGTGGCCAAAACTTGGCGAGCTGGGGCTTGGCGGGATTTATGTGTCGGAAGAATATGGCGGATCAGGCCTGTCGCGGCTGGATGCGACGCTGGTGTTTGAGGCACTGGCGATGTCCTGCCCTTCGGTCGGGTCGTTCCTGTCGATCCACAATATGTGCGGCGGCATGATCGACAAATTCGCCAGCGAGGATTTCAAGGCAAAATGGCTGCCGAGAATGTGCAGCATGGAAAAAGTCGTGTCCTATTGCCTGACCGAGCCCGGCTCTGGCAGTGACGCAGCGGCGTTAAAAACAAGGGCCGCGCGCAGCAACGAAGGCTATGTACTGAACGGCACCAAAGCGTTTATTTCCGGCGGCGGATATTCGGACGCCTATGTCGTGATGTGCCGCAGTGGCGACGACAGCCCGCGCGGGATTTCAACCGTGATGGTTGAAGCGGGCAGCGACGGTTTGTCTTTTGGCGCGCTTGAACAGAAAATGGGCTGGCTAAGTCAGCCGACAGCCCAGGTGCAGTTTGATGATTGCGTCGTCCCGGCGGAAAACCTGCTGGGGGATGAAGGTAAAGGGTTCACATACGCAATGGCCGGGCTTGATGGCGGGCGGCTGAATATCTCGGCCGGGGCCCTTGGCGGGGCGCAAGCGGCACTGGACGCGACCCTGACCTATATGGGGGAGCGCAAGGCCTTTGGCAAAGCCATTGATCAGTTTCAGGCGTTGCAGTTCCGACTGGCCGATCTGGAGACCGAGTTGCAGGCCGCCCGCACATTCCTGCGCCAGGCCGCCTGGAAGCTGGATCAGGGCGCGCCAGATGCGACCAAATTTTGCGCAATGGCCAAGCGGTTTGTCACCGACACCGCCTTTAAGGTCGCCAATGATTGCCTGCAACTGCATGGCGGCTATGGCTATCTGGCGGATTACGGCATTGAAAAAATCGTGCGCGATCTGAGGGTGCATCAGATTTTGGAAGGCACCAACGAGATCATGCGCCTGATCATCAGCCGCGCCATGCTGGCCGAGAGGGGCTGATG
>CAYXXQ010000046.1:0-3391 GCA_964469075.1 uncultured Rhodobacter sp. | reverse complement strand
GGCGACAAGGCGTTTTGTGCTGGTGGCGATATTCAGGAAATGTATGACACCGGCATCGCTGGTGATTTCGCCTATGGGCGGCGGTTTTGGTCCGATGAATATCGGCTGAACGCCAAAATCGCGGAATATCCCAAGCCCTATATCGCCCTGATGCAGGGCTTCACGATGGGCGGCGGGGTTGGCGTGTCCTGCCACGGCAGCCACCGGATCGTCGGTGACAGCAGCCAGATCGCGATGCCGGAATGCGGCATCGGACTGGTGCCGGATGTTGGCGGATCGCTGATACTGGCGCGGTCGCCTGGGTTCTGTGGCGAATATTTTGGCACCACAGCCGCAAGGATGGCCGCGGCGGATGCGATTTATGTCGGGTTTGCCGACAGCTACGTGCCGGAAGGCGACTGGCCAGCCCTGGTTGATGCGCTTGAAGAAACGGGCGATGCAAATGTGATCACAAAATTCACACGCCCTGCCCCGGATGGGAAACTGGCCGACCAGCAAGCAGAAATAGACGCGCTGTTTTCGGCAGATGCGCTGGCGGCGATTGAGGATCGGCTTGAAACCTCGGGCAGTGAGTTTGCGGTCAGTGCGCTGAAAGCGTTGCGCCGAAACTCCCCCTTATCGACGGCGGTGACGATTGAAATGGTCCGGCGGTTGCGCAAGGGGGCGGACATTCGCGACGCGTTGCATATGGAATATCGCTACACGTGGCGGGCGATGCAGCAAGGCGATTTCCTGGAAGGGATTCGCGCCCAGATCATCGACAAAGACCGTAATCCCAAGTGGAAACATCCCAGTATTCACGATGTTCCGGACGCGGATGTCGCGATGATGTTGGCCCCGCTTGGACAAAACAGCCTGAACCTGAAGGAGCAATTGACATGAAGATCGGATTTATCGGCCTTGGCAATATGGGCGCACCGATGGCGGCCAATCTGGCCGCAGCCGGGCATGACGTGACCGGATTTGATCTGGCGGCCCCCTGCCCTGAAGGTGTCAGCAAGGCCGGATCAGCGGTGGATTGTGCGCAAGGTCAGGACGTTGTGATCACAATGCTGCCAAACGGCGCGATCCTGCGCGCGGTCGCAGCGGAGGTTATCCCGGCGATGCAAGCGGGTGCAGCCCTTGTGGATTGTTCGACCGTTGACGTTGAAAGCGCACGCGCGGTCGCAGGCGATGCGGTCGCGGCAGGATTATTGGCGGTCGACGCGCCGGTATCGGGTGGTGTTGGCGGCGCAACCGCCGGGACGCTGACATTCATGGCCGGTGGCAGTGATGCCGGTTTTGCCAAAGCCGCACCTTTGTTTGAGGTGATGGGCCAAAAGGCCGTGCATTGTGGTGCGTCTGGTGCCGGACAAGCGGCCAAGATTTGCAACAACATGATCCTCGGTGTGACCATGATCGCGACCTGCGAGGCGTTCGCGCTGGCCGACAAGCTGGGGCTTGATCGGCAGAAAATGTTTGATGTCGTGTCTACCTCGTCAGGCTACAGCTGGTCGATGAACGCTTATTGCCCGGCGCCGGGGGTTGGCCCGACCTCCCCCGCTGACAATGCGTATAAACCGGGATTTGCGGCTGAACTGATGCTGAAAGACCTGCGCCTGTCGCAACAAGCTGCAGAAGCTGTCGATGCCGACACGCCTTTGGGCCAGCATGCAGCGGATTTGTATCGCAGTTTCGTCGAAGAAGAAGGCGGGCTGGGCATGGATTTTTCGGCAATGCTGCCCCGGCTGGAAAAGCGCGGGCGTGGGGGGTAAACCCGCCGCAACCACAACTTATTGTGGTGCCAATTAGCGCAGCCAAGCATTTTGGGTGACAACGCGCGGAAATCCGCCTATTATACTCTCGCACAAGCCCGATAAACGGGCGAAATACGGGTAGAAGAGGAATTTCCAATGTTTAAGAACAATGTAGGCTCGGCTGATCGGATCATCCGCGCGCTCGCTGGCATCGCGCTGGTGGCAGTTTATTTCATGTATCCAGATCTTGCCTGGAAATGGGTGGCCCTGATTGTTGGTCTGATCCTGTTGTTCACGTCGGTCATGTCGACTTGCATGATCTATTCGGTTCTCGGGATGAGCACCAACAAGAACAAAGACGACGCCTGAACCTTAACATTTGGTTCACGTGACACGGCCAGGGGGCTGATTGCCCCCTGTGACCGCCTTTGAGTCCAGAGGATATTTTTGAAAGAAAAAGTGTGATCCGGTGCTAGCGACATAGCGCGCGGATTTTTTCGGCTTGGTCGATGACGATCCGGTGGCCTTCCTTGATCGCCTCATCGGCGCGATAAAGTTCCAGCGCCAGAATGTCGCTGAGGTCTGCGGCAAGGTGGATATGCGGCGGATCGGCGGCATCGCGGGTCTGGCGCAGGTAATCCGATAAGATATCCATCGCGGTTGACACCACTTCCAGATAATCAGGCACATCACGCGGTGGCAGTTTTGTCGGCAGGATTTGCTGCACGGCCTGGGGCAGATGCGTCGTGAAACTTGGCGTGCCAAGCCAGGACCACAGGCTGTCTTCCTGTTTTGGCTGCCATAGCGGGCGGCCATGTTTGGCATTGGGATTGACGGCAATCGTGATCCCTGCCCCCAATGCGCGGCTTGCGGATGTCGGCACCGGGTTGATCAGACCACCATCCAGCAGCCATTGCCCGTTGATCTGGTGGGGTTGAAACAAACCCGGAATGGCGATCGAAGCGCGCACCGCCGATTTCAGATCGCCCAGTTGCAGCCAGACCTCGCGCCCGGTGGCCATGTCGGTGGCGACCGCGATGAAAGGTTTGTCCAGGGCATCAATCTGATCTGGCAGGCCGATCTGGCCCAGAATGTCGCGCACCACCTGACCCCTTATCAAGCCGCCACCCGACAGTCTGAGATCAAGGTAACGCAGGAAATTGGCACGGGTCAGGCTGCGAGCCCAGTCTTCCAGCGCATCAAGGCGCCCGCCTGCCCAGGCCGCCCCGACAAGCGCGCCCATTGAGCAACCGGCAACCACATCCGGGGTGACGCCAATGTCCTGCAAGCCGCGCAAAACGCCGATATGACACCAGCCGCGCGCGCCGCCAGAGCCAAGGGCGATACCGACCTTCATCGTTTATTCCGCCGCAACCCGACGCCGCGCCGTCAGGATATCTTTTAGATAGCGTCCGGTATGGCTGGCGGTGACCAGCGCCACCTCTTCCGGGGTGCCAGTGGCCACGATCTGCCCGCCGCCATCGCCGCCTTCGGGGCCAATATCAATCAGGTGGTCAGCCGTTTTAACCACATCCAGATTATGTTCGATCACCAACACGGTGTTTCCCTGATCGACCAATTCATGCAGCACTTCCAACAGCTTACGCACATCTTCAAAATGCAGCCCGGTGGTCGGTTCATCCAGGATATAAAGC
>CAYXXQ010000045.1:9438-14429 GCA_964469075.1 uncultured Rhodobacter sp. | reverse complement strand
CTGGTCTTTTCCATCGCCACCAGCACCAGAACCAGCCCCATCATCACCATCGCCAACTGGGCTGCGCCGCCGGCATTGTTGCTTTCCAGCCAAACCGTAAAAATCCCGGTGGTCAGAGTCTGAACGGCAAAAAACTCAACCGTGCCGAAATCATTGGCGGTTTCCATCATCACGATGGCAACCCCGGCGGCAATTGCCGGCCGCGCCAGGGGCAGTCCGACCCGCAGGAAACTTTTCCACGGCCCACAGCCAAGGGCGCGCGACACTTCCAACACCCCGACCGACTGGTCGCGAAACGCCGTCCGCGCCATCAGATAAACATATGGATAAAGGGCTGCCGACAGCACCAGAACCGCCGACATCCGCGACCGGATCTCGGGGAAGTAATACTCCCGCGCTGAGGTCCAGCCAAAGACCGCCCGCAGACCTGATTGCACTGGTCCGGCATATTCAAGAAAATCCACCAGCGCATAGGCGCCGATATAGGCCGGGATCGCCAGCGGCAGCAATAGCGCCCATTGCAACACGCCTTGAAAGGGAAAGCGGTACATCACCACCAGCCAGGCAGCCCCGGTGCCAACCATCGCCGTCAACACCCCGGCTGCGGCCATCAGGATCAGCGAATTGGCCAGATAACGCGGCAGGGTCGTGGCCCAGAGATGCGGCCAGATATTATCAACCGGATGCAGTGCGATCCACAAAACCGACAGGATCGGCAACAACACGACCGCCGCGATCAGCAACGCGCCAATGGACCAGAGCCCGGCCTCGGGCCAACGCCGGAAGGCGGAGTTTTTTGCTGTTTTGTCGATCATTAAGCCGCCCTTAACGGAAAGCGGTTTCCCTGTCCAGAAAAGCCCTTATACTGGGGGCGGCTCAAGCAGGAAATCGAAAAAACCCGTAATACCACATGCAGATCGTCTATCATATTGGCGCCCATTGTACCGATGACGGGCAAATCCACCACTGTCTGGCCCGCAACCGCCGTCTTCTGGCAGAGCGCGGCGTCGTCGTGCCCGGCCCCGGCCGGTTCCGCCCGATCTTGCGCGAAACCATGTCGGTGCTGAACGGCGAGGCCGCGACCCCCGACGTGCAGGAACTGATGCTTGATTCCATCCTGACCGAGGATAACCCAGAACGCATCATCTTCACCAATGACGCGTTTTTATGTGGTGTGCGCAAGGTGCTTGACGGCGGCTTGTTCTATGCCGATGCCGGGGAAAAATGCGCCCGGCTGCACAGCCTGTTTCATGATCAGGAGGTCGAGTTTTGCCTCGCCATCCGCAATCCGGCCACCTTGCTGCCAGCCTTGTTCACCCGCATGCAGGCCGACAGTTTTGCCGCGTTTTTAGCGCAAGCCGACCCGATGCAACTGCGCTGGTCCGATGTCATCAGCCAGATCACCACAGCTTTGCCGAATGTGCCGATCAAAGTCTGGAGCAATGAGGACACGCCCTTCATCTGGAACGAGCTGATCCATGAGCTGACGGATGTTGACCTTGGCGTCAAACTGGCCGGGCTGGATGATTATCTGGCCACGATCATGGACAAAGAAGGCCTGGAACGAATGTCGTCTTACATCCGAACCCATCCCCCCGCCAACGAAATTCAGCGCCGCCGGATCATCGGCGCTTTCCTTGACAAGTTTGAAATCGAAGACGTGGAGGCGGCCCCATCAGCCCCGGGCTGGACCGATCAGTTACAAAGCGACATGACCGATTTGTATGAAGAAGACCTGTTCACCATCGAACGCATGCCCGGGGTGCATTTCATCTGCCCGTGACTTTGGCCGACCTTTGGCCTACATGCCAAGGGCTTCTTTATAAAGCTCCAGCACCGCTTCTTCTTCGCTCAGATCCTGCGGATCGCGTTTGCGCATGGCGATGACTTTGCGCAAGACCTTGGTGTCATAGCCGCGCGATTTGGCCTCGGCCATCACCTCTTTCTGGTGGTCGGCGATGTCCTTTTTCTCGGCATCCAGCCGCTCGATCCGCTCGACAAAAGATTTCAGTTCTGAGGTTGCGATCTTGTAGGTCGCGTTGCTTTGCGCTTCATCCATCGGGCCGGTCCTTTGATTGTCAGGTGGGTATCCCTGATTTGCCAGGCCCCTTCCTAACATCCCAGCCCCCGGGCCTTCAAGGCCTGGCTTGCATCGCTGGCAGGATTTCTTTAACGCAACCCCGACAAAGGAGTGCAAATGGATATTCTCGTGCCAATTGGCAGTTTCGTCGCCCTGCTGGGGCTGTTTGGTCTTGGCTATTGCGTCTGGCTGGCGATCAAAGCCAAGCGCGCGGGCTTAAATGACGCCGATATGAAGGCGCAGTTGCAAAAGGTCGTTGCGTTGAACATGGCGGCAATGGGCCTGTCTGCGATCGGCCTGATGATGGTGGTGATCGGGGTTCTGCTGTAAGTCACCCAATCGTGACCCCGGTCATGCGGCAGGTGGCCTATTCTGACGATAAATCCAGCAATAGGCCACGCCAAATGCCAGAAAAACCCCGCGACACCGCCCGAAACCGGCGCGATATCGGCCAGCCCGATCAGCCCGGCGTGCGGATATCTGAGGCCCTGTCGCGCCACACCTGCGTAACCGGCCAACTTGCCGCCCTAAGGCAATCAGCCCTGGCAACCCCACCAAAAAAGCGCTTCCTAAGCCTGTTCTGGCGCCGCACCTGATTTCATGGTTCCAAAAATACTCAAACCCCGCCGCCGCACCAAAGGGCGACGGCAAAGATTATCCTCAGCCTAAAGCCCCAGCACCCAGTCAAGCAGCGTCGAAACCGCCAGATCGGTCCGTGCCGGGCTGACAATATCGCCCGCCAGAACATGCACGCCGCCGGGTTCGTCCGCTGGCACAACAGGGTTTACAACCGTCACCGCCCCGCCCCAACTGCCCGCGACCTGTTCGGTTGCGACATGCGACACCACAGTGTCCTGCATCGTGTAGATAAACAGCCCCGGCACCGTGACATCGCCGTAGTCAAGCCCGCGCACATATTTCACCAAAGCCGCCATCGGCAGCACCGCAACGGTGGGATAGCTTGTGGTCCAGTAAAGATCATGCTGCGCGTTCAGGCCCTGCCAACTGCGGGTTTCCCCGCCCAGCAAGGGGATATAAGCGCGGGCAAACGGCAAGGTCAGAAGCGGGCCGCTGCTGTCGGCGACCTGAAAATTCGGTGACACAAAGGCCGCCCCGGCCAGCCCTTCACCCAGCACCGGATCAGCGGCAATCGCCGCCAGCAAAGTGCCCCCGGTTGAAGTGCCGATCACGATTACCCGCGCGCCCAGCCGACGTCCGATTGCCATCGCTTCGGCCGCATCTTCAAGCCACGCCCCGGCAGAGGCCGCCGCCAGCGCCGCGCCGTCCTGACCATGCCCGGTCAGGCGCGCATAATAAAGATTGGCCCCCAAAGACGCCGCCACCCGGTCCGGCACCGGGCGAATTTCTTCAGACGTGGCCGACCAGCCATGCAGATAAATCACCGCCAGCGGCGTCTTTTGCCCGACCTCGCCAGCCCAGATGATCCGCTTTTCCACCCCCGGCGTAATATCGTCAAACCGCGCCTCGGCCGCCGCCAGATAGGCATCCAGATCTTCGCCCAAACTGGCCGGATCAAAGGTGATGTCGGTCTCGACCAACTCACGCGGGCCAAAAACCCAGAGGAGGGCACCGGCTATGATCAGAACCAGAATTACCCGGCCCAGAAACTTCCCTAAACGTCGCATATTAACCCCTCCCCAAGGTTTATGGCACCTTCGCCTTTGCAGCGGCCATCGTCACCGAATGAATGCTGTGGCGGATCAGGCGCAGGTTGTCCGGCTCGGAAAACCGGTGATCGGCAGCTTTCACCAGGGTCAGGCGAATGTCATCCCCTTCCGCATGGTCAAGCAGGCGTAACGCTACGGCAAGATCAACGTCCTCATCGGCCGTTCCCTGCAACAGACGCGTCGAAAACGGCAGGCGCAAAGGGCTGCGCAACACCAGTTGGTTGCGACCGTCCTCGATCAGCCGCCGGGTAATGATGTAAGGGTCATCGGAATAGTCCGACGGCAATTCCAGACGTCCATCTTGCATCAGGGCTGCCCGCGCAGCCGCATCAAACCCGGCCCACATGCTGTCTTCGGTGAAGTCCGGCGCGGCTGCAATGCCCACCAGCCCGGCAATTCGATCCGGCATCGCGCGCGCCACCAACAGCGCAATCCACCCCCCCATAGAGGAGCCGACCATGATCACCTTGCCGCTCGTCAGCGCCGAAATTGCCGATATCGCATCCGCAGCCCAGTCGCCGATGCACCCGTCAACAAACAGTCCCGAACTTTGGCCATGCCCGGAATAGTCAAACCGCAGGAAACCCCGCCCGGCACCACAGGCCCAATCCTCAAGATAAAGCGCTTTGGTGCCGTCCATGTCGGATTTGAACCCACCCAGAAACACCACCATCGGTCCCTGCCCGTCTGTCCGGTGATAGGCGATTTCGCGGCCCTCTTTGGTGATCAGAAACTTGGGGCTGGTCATTGCATCCTCCGGTCTTCAGTTGCCACATCATGCCGCGTGCCCCAACGACTGACAACCGCCAGTTGGCCTTGACTAAAGCCGGGCGACGGGCCAAATACCCTGCAAACCGCAACCGGGCGTTTCGTAGGCGCCAAACCGACGAGGAGAGTGCCGCAATGGCCGATATTTCCCTGACCCTTCCTGATGGCAACAAACGCAGCTATGCCGCTGGCGTGACCGGCATGGAAGTTGCCGCTGACATTTCGAAATCCCTGGCCAAGGCCGCGATTTCCTGTTCGATCAATGGCCGGCACAGCGACCTGAGCATCCCGATGCTGGCCGACAGCGATTTCGCCATTCACACCATGAAAGACGACGCCCAGGCGCTGGAACTGATCCGTCACGACGCCGCCCATATCATGGCCCGCGCGGTGCAGGAGCTGTGGCCCGATGTGCGCGTCACCATTGGCCCGGTGATCGAAAACGGCTGGTACTA
>CAYXXQ010000045.1:0-9338 GCA_964469075.1 uncultured Rhodobacter sp. | reverse complement strand
TGTGGCCCGATGTGCGCGTCACCATTGGCCCGGTGATCGAAAACGGCTGGTACTATGATTTTGACCGGGAAGAGCCGTTTTCGACCGATGACCTCAGCGCGATAGAAAAGAAAATGCGCGAGATCTTCAACAAGCGTGAACCGGTGACGACCGAAATCTGGGACCGCGACCGCGCCCTGAAATTCTATCAGGCCAACAATGAACCCTATAAGGTCGAACTGGTCGGCATGATCCCCGCCGATCAGCCGATCCGCATGTATTGGCACGGCCATTGGCAGGATCTGTGCCGGGGCCCACATCTGGTGCATACCGGCCAGGTGCCTGCGGATGCGTTCAAGCTGATGAAGGTGGCCGGTGCCTATTGGCGCGGCAATTCCGACAACAAAATGCTGCAACGCATTTACGGCGTCGCCTTCAAGAACAAGGACGAACTGAAGGCCCATCTTCACATGCTGGAAGAGGCCGAAAAACGCGATCACCGCAAGCTTGGCCGCGAAATGGACCTGTTTCACATGCAGGAAGAGGCCCCCGGCCAGGTGTTCTGGCACCCCAACGGCTGGCGGATTTATACCCTGTTGCAGGACTATATGCGCCGCAAGCAGGATGCCGGCGGCTATGTTGAGGTGAACACCCCGCAAGTGGTCGACCGCAAGCTGTGGGAAGCCTCGGGCCATTGGGAAAAATACCAGGAAAACATGTTCATCGTTGAGGTTGACGAAGAACATGCGCGCGAAAAATCGGTCAATGCACTGAAGCCGATGAATTGCCCCTGCCATGTGCAGATTTTCAATCAGGGTCTGAAATCCTATCGCGATTTGCCGCTGCGCATGGCCGAGTTCGGCTCTTGCAATCGGTATGAGCCCTCGGGCGCGCTGCACGGCATCATGCGGGTGCGCGGGTTTACCCAGGATGATGGTCACATCTTCTGCCGCGAAGACCAGATCGAAGATGAAACCAAGGTTTATATCGCCTTTCTGTCCGAGATTTACCGCGATCTTGGCTTTGAGAACTTCAAGGTCAAATTCTCGGACCGCCCGGACACCCGCGCCGGGTCTGACGCGGTCTGGGACAAGGCGGAAGAGGCGTTGTTATCGGCCACCCGCGCGGCGGGGATCGAACCGGAAATGAACCCCGGCGAAGGCGCGTTTTACGGCCCGAAGCTGGAGTTTGTGCTGACCGACGCAATCGGTCGCGACTGGCAATGTGGCACGCACCAAGTGGATTTCGTGCTGCCCGAACGGTTGGACGCGAATTACATCGGCCAAGACGGCGGCAAACACCGCCCGGTGATGCTGCACCGTGCCACCCTTGGCTCGTTTGAACGCTTCATCGGCATTCTGATCGAAAGCCATGCGGGCAGGTTGCCGTTCTGGCTGGCACCGCGCCAGGTGGTTGTCGCCTCGATCATTTCGGATGCCGACGCCTATGTCACCGAGGTCGTCGCCGCCCTGCGCGCCCGCGGCATCCGGGCCGAGGCCGATATCCGCAACGAAAAGATCAATTACAAGGTGCGCGAACATTCCGTCGGCAAAGTGCCGGTGATCCTGGCCTGCGGCATGAAAGAGGTCGCCGACCGCACCGTGTCGATGCGCCGCCTTGGCGACAAGGGCTCGGAAATCCTGTCGCTGGACGACATCGCGCCCTTGCTGGCCACCGAGGCCATGCCGCCCGATCTGGCATGACATCTCTGCGCGCCCTGCCCTGATAATCCTGGGCGGGGCGCCCAAAATGCCGCGAATTCTCCGCAAACTCACCACAACTGCGCCATGCAAACCGGTTAACACCCGGTTAACGCCCCCGGTCCGTCCGGCGGCATTCGTTGCGAAAGGTGGGATGTCACCATGCCGAATTACTGGGTTCAGGCCTGGAGCCTGTCAGATTTTACCGGCCCCCTGGCCGCCGACGCCACCGGCACCAACGGCAATGGCCTGGTCGGCACCAGCACCACTTTGGATGCAGGCGCCACCCGCACGACCTTTCTGATCAGCGACGACGACGCCAATCTTGATGACATGTATCTTGAATCAGGTGCGGTCAATTCGCTGGCTGGGCCGCTGACGATTGATGGCGTGACCTATCCGTCAGGCTCCAGCGTCGAGGCCGAATATTACCTGATCACCGATGATCTGCCGCCCGCGATCCTGGTGGTTGGGCGGATCGGTGACGGCACCAGCAATTCCGGGGAAAACCTGGTGGTCTTTTCGCCTGGCAACCAAATCGTGCCCGGCCGGACTTATACGTTCACCAGCAACCACGATGACGCGCAAGTGCCCTATAACACCATCTGCTTTGCGTCTGGCACGCTGATTGAAACGGATCAGGGGCCAGTACCGGTTGAAGGTATCGCCCCGGGCTGCCTTGTGCGCAATATGGATGGGGAATTCATGCCGGTCCGCTGGGCCGGGCATCGGCATTTCAGCGCCGCCCAACTGACGCTGAACCCGCATCTGCGGCCTGTCACGATCAAGGCCGGGGCGCTTGGGAAAAATCAGCCCAGCCAGGATCTGACCGTATCGCCGCAACATCGGGTGTTCTTAAGCGACTGGCGGGCCGAATTGCTGTTCGGCGGCACAAGCTTTCTGGTGCCTGCGATCGGCCTTTGCAATGATCAGACGATCCGTCAGGAATTGCCGGACACCGGGGTCACCTATCACCATCTGCTGTTTGACCAGCATGAGGTGATCCGCGCCAATGGCCAATGGGCCGAAAGCCTGTTTCCAGGCCCACACACCTTGTCCACCCTCACTGAAGATCAATTGGCGGAGCTGTTTTCGATCTTTCCCGAACTTGGGGACGGGCAGTCGCCACAGGAAACTGCCCGCAAAGTCTTAAAACCCTGGGAATACCGGGTTTTGAACGCCTATTGATCCGCTGCCGCTTTGGCGGCATCAAGATCGGCCTGCAATTTGGCCATATCAGCCTTGGCCGCATTTACGGCTGCCATTGCGCCTTCAAGCTCAGCCTTGGCAGCGGCAAGGGCGACCACGGCGGCATCCGCGCGTGCGGTCTCGGCAGCCATTGCAGCAACGGCATCAGCTTCGGCAGCAGACAGGGCGGCAACGGCTGCATCGCGTGCAGCGGCAGCTTCAGTCGCGGTGGCATCAGCGGTCGCCTGCATTTCACCAGCACTGGCGATCATGGCTTCAGCGGCGGCAAGCTCCGTCTTCAGGCTGGTCTGCATCTCGGCCATATTACTGGCGTTGATTTGTTGATAAAGGGCAAAACCCGCCAGCAGGATCGCCAGCAACCAGGGCAACTTATTCATGATCTCTCTCCTGAAAATGGCTGACCGGGCGGTTTTTAAGGCCCGGCAGCTGGAATTGGCGGCAGTGCGTGCCGACTCAGCGTCCTGATAGCCTGATTTGAACAAAAGCGCCAGTTCCGGCAACGTGGCTTGGCCATGCAGCCACGATCTGGCCTGATATGACGCAATCAGGGCCGCCAAATGCCGATTGCGGTTGACGGCCCCTTGCGCTTCAAGCACTGAGAAACGGCTTGATATGGACCGCGCGCGCGCGTATTTTCAGGCGCGAACTGAACTTGATCCAAAGGACTCGAAACCCATAGCCCGCAGACCCCATAACGCGCCTCCGACGCGCGACACCGGCCCCCGCGTAAACGAACGCATCAATGATCCAGAAATCCGCCTGATCGGCGCAGACGGCGAAAACGTCGGCGTCACGACCCCGCGTCACGGCATGCAGCTTGCTGCCGAAGCGGGTCTTGATCTGGTGGAAATCTCACCGAATGCCAAGCCGCCCGTCTGTAAAGTGATGGATTTCGGCAAGTTCAAATACGAACAGCAAAAGCGCGAATCCGAGGCCCGTAAGAAACAAAAAATCATCGAGGTGAAGGAGGTCAAGTTCCGGCCCAACACCGACACGCATGATTACGAAGTCAAACTGCGCAACGTGGTCCGGTTTTTGGAAAACGGCGACAAGGTCAAGGTTACCATGCGGTTTCGCGGCCGTGAAATGGCCCACCAGAACCTGGGTCTGGAGCTGTTGAAACGCGTCGCCGCTGATGTCGATGAGCTTGGCAAGGTTGAAAACATGCCTCGGCTGGAAGGCCGGCAAATGGTGATGATGATCGGCCCGGTTCGCCAGGCGTGAGCCAGCGTCCGACAACCGGCCATACCGCCGCGTTTCGCAAGGGTTCCGTACGCGCCGAAACCGATGGTCGCTTGTTTTCAAAGGTTTACGAGAAAAACGTCCAGCCCGTCATCGACGGGCTGACACCGGTATTGGTCAATCGCCAGGGCCATGCACTGGAAATCGGCTCGGGCACGGGTCAGCATGTGCTGGCCTTCGCCCATCATTGGCCCGACCTGACCTGGACCCCGTCCGAACCTGACCCGATCCACCGCAGCAGCATCAACGCCTGGCGCGCCTTTGAAAACGCCGCGACCAAGCCCGCGATCGCCATCGACGCCGCCAATGATTGGTCCGCTGATCCGGCCATCGCCGCCATCACACCTTTGCAACTGATCCTCAGCCTCAATGTCATCCATATCGCGCCCTTCTGCGTCACCGAAGGCATCATCAAAGGGGCCGGGAAAACCCTGGCCTCGGGCGGTTTTCTAGCCTTTTACGGCCCGTTCACTGAAAATGGCGCACATACCGGCGACGGCAACGCCGCGTTTGACGCAAGGCTCCGCCAGGACGATCCACAATGGGGCGTACGCGACACGTCCGAGTTGACGGATCTGGCCGAAAAAGCCGGCCTGACACCCGCCGCTTTGCTGGTAATGCCGGCCAACAACCGCCTGCTGATATTCAAAAAACCCTGACCCCCCTCATTGTTCCCCAAATACTCAAAAACCCGGCCAGCCACAAACGTCCCGCTTAAACCCCCCGGCCACCGTTAACAAAGCATTGCCCTTCACGCGCCGCCAAATTATCCTGCGCATATGGATAAATCAGATGGACGACGTTGGCATGACATGGGCGGCAGGGATGCCGGGGCCGTGCTGCCGGACGATCACGATTTTGCACTTTGGGAAAAGCGGGTCGATGCCTTGATGGTTATCGCCTCCTCCAAAGGGTATTTCACCGTTGACGGCCTGCGCCGCGTGTTGGAAGACATGGGCGAAGATACTTATGAAACAATGACTTACTATGAACGCTGGGTCGCCAGTATCAACCAAAATATGGTTGAGGCCGGGGCCTACAGTCTGGCCGAACTCGGCGCCAAAATGGAAGCGGTCGCCGCCCGTGGTAGCACTTATGGTGAATGTGCGACCCACGAAACCCCAAATATTTGCGATGGGGATCGGGATGTCTGACAGGGTCCGCGTCTCCACCATGATCCCGCCCGGCCATGTGCGCACGCCATACTATTTGCGCGGCAAAGTCGGCGAGATCGAGCGTAACCTCGGCGCTTTTGGCAACCCGGAACAACTGGCCTATGGTCTGGCGGCGGAAACCACCCCGCTTCTCCGCGTTCGATTCACCATGCAGGAGGTTTGGGGCAGCGCCGCTGAAAACCCCAACGACCTGCTTGAGGCCGAGATTTTTGCCCATTGGCTGACACCTGTGGAGGGTTCCGATGCCCCATGATCACCCCGACCATAACCATGACAATAATGTGCCACACAGCCATGACGGCTTGTCGCCCTCTGGCCACCCCTATCGGCAGGATCAAGATCAGCCTCTAACTTATTGGCAAAACATGGAAATTTCCATTCGAGAACTGCTGATCGACAAAGGGATCACCACAGAACTCGAGGTGATGCACACGATTGATCAGATGGACAGCCGGTCCCCCGCCGATGGTGCCAAAGTGGTGGCGCGGGCCTGGGTTGACCCGGCGTTTCGCGCGCGGCTTTTGGCTGACGCGTCCGCTGCCAGCCGCGAGATGGGGTTTGACATCGGCGCGTTGAAACTGATCGCGGTGGAAAACACAGACCGCGTCCATAACGTCATCGTCTGCACCCTGTGTTCTTGCTATCCGCGCAACCTTCTGGGCTTTCCGCCGGATTGGTACAAGCAGCGCGCCTACCGATCGCGCGTCGTCAAAACCCCGCGCGCGGTGCTGCGGGAGTTTGGCCTGGATTTGCCCGATGATGTCACCATCCGGGTCCATGACAGCACCGCTGACATGCGTTACATCGTGATCCCAGCCCGGCCTGCTGGCAGCGAAACCCTGTCCGAGGCAGAGCTGGCGGAGCTAATCAGCCGCGATTCGATGATCGGTGTGGCGCGGGCGCAATCACCTGCCTGACACCAGCATAAGCCACTGACTTTACATGATAAACCCTAAACCGGCGGTGACTTCGGCGGTCGTTCTTCAGTGATCAACGCCAGCAAAGTCAGGGTCAACGCAACCCCGACCGGCACCGCCAGCGACAAGCCTGCTGATACGATATCCACCCCGGAACTGCCCAGCAGGATCAGCCCGATCGCGCGCACCATCGCGCCGCCAAAGGTGGCAATCGGCAAACGCCAGCGCCGGCCTTTGCGGGAAAATTTCAGCCCGAACACCAGGAAAAACACCACTCCGAAATAGACCAGCGGATACAGCCAGTCGGAAAACCGGCGGGTCAACTCCTGCTGGACATCGCGGTTGAACGCCGCGTCTTGGCCGGGGCTGGTATAGGCCCGCAACAGGGTCGATGTCGGCATCTGGCGTGGCTGGTAGTCGATGTCATCGGATTTCTCAAACACGATCTCGGAATTGGCGGTGTATTCGCCAAACTGAATGGTGTAGCCGCCTTCCTCGTTCAAATTTCGGTGCTGGATCGTGCCATTGACCAGCCGCAAAAGGATCCTGTCGTCATCGGCCAGAATACGTGCGCGTTCGGCGATGAAGGTGACCTCGTCCGTTTCGTTGCGCCGATCCAGGATGAATACATCCTCAATATCGCCATCGGGCAGCAATTGCCCGCCACGCATGTATAGCCCTGGCTGCACCCGCTGCAACACGCCGTTACTGGCCAGAAGCTTCAGCGCATCGACCTTGAACAGTACCATCTTGTCACGCTCGGACTTGTTGGCCATCGGTTCCAGGTAAACACTGATGAACAGGATGAAAGCCGATAAAAACAGCGCCAGCCAGGCGATTGGCGCGATGATGGTCATCGGCCGGAACCCGGCTGCGGCCAGCACAATACTTTCCCAGTTATCGTCCATCCGGTCAAAAATCGTGATGCTGGCGATCAGAAAGGACAGCGGCAGAACGATCACGGCAACGGTGGGAATGAGGTAAAGAAACAACTGAAACGGCACCAGAAAACTGCTGGAGCTGTCGATCATACCAAAGATATGCCCCAAAACCTGGGTCGAGGTGACAACGCTGCCCAGAATCAGGAACACCGCCAGTGTTTGCAGCACCACGTCTTTGGCTATGCGCGCTTGAAACGACAGCATTTACAGGCTTCACCCCAGAAATTCACCGCCCAGCTCCCCCCGAATGGCCAGGCACAGGCCTGCCGCGTAACATATTATTTTCAGGTCGTACACATTTACGGAAAACCTTCTTATAAGGACGCGACTTTCGGGCCAACGCAGCCGATTGCTGATTCTGGGCCGATCCCGTTTGGCAGGCTGACCAAATCCGACGAACCTGCGTTGCAGACTGAAAAAGGAAATTCAGCATGGCACCATCAAATGCAAAGTTTGCTCCTGGTCAGATCCGCATCGGCGTGATCGGCTGTGGCGGCTGGGGATCCAATCATATCCGCACCCTCAAGGCGATGGGCAATCTGGCGGCAATTGCGGACCATAACAGCGAGACCCTGGCCCGGATGACGGCCGAATTTGACGTGCCGGGCTACAGCCCCGACGATCTGATCAACAGCGACGCGGTTGACGGCATCGTGCTGGCGCTGCCGCCGGAATTTCATGTGCAATTCGCGCTTATGGTTCTGGCAGCGGGCAAGCATCTGCTGGTTGAAAAACCGATGGCCCTTGATCTGGCAGGGGCACAGGCGATTGTCGACAAGGCCCATGAAACCGGGCTGGTCGCAGTAACCGGCCACATCCTGCGGTTTCACGCAGGCTTTGAGGCGCTGGAATCCTTGGTGAAATCCGGCGGGCTTGGAGCGGTCAAATATGTCTATTCCAGCCGTCTGGGTCTGGGGAAGTTTTTCCAGAAAACCGACGCGTTCTGGGATATCGCTCCCCATGATCTGTCGCTGCTGCTGGCCTTGGTCGAAGGCGAGGTCAAGCAAGTGCAGTATATCGGCACCGAGATCATTTCCGACGCCACTGATTTTGCCCATCTCAATGCCGAATTTGCCTCGGGCGTGCGCAGCCATACCTTCGTCTCCCGCCTTGCCCCGGATCGTGAGCGCAAGTTCACGGTGATCGGCGACAAGGCGATGGCGGTTTTGGATGATTTGCAGCCCTGGGACAAAAAGCTGGCGGTTTACCGGCACAAGATCAGTGCGGTCGAAGGCGCGATCTCGGCCGTCAGTGCCGAGGCTGAATATGTAAAAGTCACGGAAAACATGCCTTTGGAAGCAGAGCTGCAACATTTCGTGAACGCCATCGCCACCGGTAAACCCCTGAAATCCAGTGTAGATGAAGGGCTTCGCGTCCTGAAACTGCTGGTTCAGGCCGAAGAACAAGCCGAGAGAAGCCGAGGCCTGGAAAAACGCCTTGGCCATGCTTGAAAATAATCGACCAGAATGACAGAAGATGAAATCTGAACTGCCGTAAACGGGCGGGGATGTCGTCTGGGCCGTCGGTTTGGACGCGTCTTTTTGCCCCGCCAACACTCGGAGCCTTTGTCGTGACCATCAAGTTTCTGGACATCCAAGCGCAGATAGAATTGCTGGAACCCGCCCTGTCCGCCAGCATCCAGGCGGTGCTGAAACACGGCCAATTCGTCGGCGGCCCCGAGGTCAAAGCCCTGCAAACCGCGCTGGCCAACTACACCGGCGTCAGCCACGCGGTGGCCTGCGCCAACGGCACGGACGCGATTGAACTGGCGCTCAGGGCCATGAAAATCGGCACGGGCGACTGCGTTTTCGTCCCCTCACTGACCTTCGCGGCCACCGCCGAGGCCGTCGCCCTGACCGGCGCCGTGCCAGTTTTCGTTGATGTCGATCTGGTCAGCGGGACGGTCGAGCCGACCTCGCTGCGCGAAGCGATTGCTGATATTCAGGCCAAGGGCGCTTTGAAACCGCGCGCCGTGATCGCCGTTGATCTGTTCAGCGCACCGGCGGATTACGCCGCAATATCAAAGATTTGTACCGATCATGGCCTCAGCTTTGTGATCGACGCAGCGCAGTCTTTTGGCACAACGACCGCCGCAGGCAAGGCCGGTTCGTTCGGCGATTGTGCGACCACCAGCTTTTACCCGTCCAAATCCCTTGGCGGATTTGGCGACAGCGG
>CAYXXQ010000044.1:0-14539 GCA_964469075.1 uncultured Rhodobacter sp. | reverse complement strand
TACCCGACCCGGGCAGTTTTGCCCTATGACCAGCGGCTGTTGCACCTGCCGGCCTATTTGCAGCAGCTTGATATGGAGAGCAACGGCAAGCGGGTGACGATTGACGGCAGCCCGGTCGCGCGCCGCACCGGCCCGGTAGTCTGGGGGGCGCCCGGCACCAATGGTCAGCACGCGTTTTACCAGTTGCTGCATCAGGGCACCGATGTCATTCCCGCCGAATTTCTGATCGCGGCTGAGGGGCATGAGGCCGATCTTGCCCATCAACATGACCTTCTGAAAGCCAACTGCCTTGCTCAGTCCGAGGCACTGATGATCGGCCGGTCCCACCAGCAAGCGATGGAAATTGCAGGAAAACTCGGCTATTCCGGGCAGGTTCGGGAGGCCCAGGCGGCGCATCGCACCTTCCCCGGCAATCGCCCCTCGATCACGCTGGCCTATCCGAAGCTGACGCCTTTCACGCTGGGCCAGATCATAGCACTTTATGAACACCGGGTGTTCTGCGAGGGGGCCATCTGGGGCATCAATTCTTTTGACCAATGGGGGGTGGAGTTGGGCAAGGAGTTGGCCGTGGCGCTATTGCCATGGGTCAAGTTCGGCCTGGTCCCGGACAAGGACGAATCGACCCAGGGGTTGCTGTGGCATCTAAGCCATAAGGAGAGATAGCGGCGCTGCAAGGTTCGGCTTTGATCGGGTTTTTTATACCCTGTGACGCGCTCCTTTTGTGGGCGGGTTTTCAGGCGGGCCTGCGAAACATTGGGCGATTTCCATCCAGTCGCGGGCGGGGCCATATGTCGCCAGCAATGCGCTGTCAGCAAAGCTGCGCACCTGGGCCACGACTTGGGCAAATTCAACCGCCGAACCTTCTACTTTGTTGGTTTCCTGCGGGTTGTTCCACTGCCAGATCGCCCCGGACGGGGCGGTCAGTCTCACGTATGGTGCGGGGTCCGGCACGGGCAGTTTGCGGTTGATGAATGTCCAGCCAAAGGTGTTCACGCCCAGATGGCAGATGTTGCGGATGCGATCACTTTCCGGCCTTTCCTGGCCCAACGCGTCAAACACTTCCTGGCCATGCGCCCAGGTTTCCATCTGCCGCGCTGTGATGGCGGAAAGTGCCGACATATCCGGCCCGGCCCAGGCGACGCGCAGCTTGGGGTCGGTGTTGGCATAGGCCTGCGCGACCTTATCCGCGGTGTCCCGCCAGGCCAGAAACAAAGCGCGGCCACGCAAATCGCCAAGCCAGGGGTATTGGGCTTCCAGCAGGGTCTTGCCTTGCTGAAGCTGTGTGGCGATGCGGCCAAAAAAATCGGTAAACTTTTCGCGGCCTTCCAGGGTCAACAGGGAGGCGACATCAAACATGTGCAAATGGCCGACCACATCGTTGATCGTCCAGGATTTGAACAAGGTCGGCGTGTCAAAATCGCTGTCTGACAGCGGTTCCAAAACGTTGGCGAGCACTTTAACTTCGGCCAGAAAATCATCTGCCTGCTGCATTTCTTTGGCCTCCATCAGTTGTAGATATGGGGTTGAATGCGCGTGTGGTCATGGGGCGTTTTCCTTGATTTCAACCAGAAGATCACCGGCCTGCACCTGTCCGGGATCGGCAGCAAATGTGACGGATCCGGTGATGTCGGCCAGCAATTCATGTTGCATTTTCATGGCTTCCAGCACCGCTAACCTGGTGCCGACCGCGACCTGATCGCCGACACTTACCAAAACTTTAACAAGCTGTCCGTGCATTGGCGCTGTGACGCTGCCGCCGCCTTTTGCGTCGGCCAGTTTGGCGGCGCGGATGATGTTCAGGCTTAACTGGCGTGTGCCGGTGGCCAGGAACAACCGGTCCTCTATCACATCAAATGCCCGCAAATCGACGCGCTTGCCGTTGACGCGCAAGGGGTTTGAGGTGACGCAGGCGCTGTTGCTGCCGTCGCTGACGGTGATCTGGCCGTTGGTTTCGGTGGTCATTGTCAGCCGCCAGGTGGTGCCTTTCAGGCCAAGAACCAGCCGCGCATGCAAGCGTCCCGGGCTGCCCCAGCCAAGCATTTCGGGCGCGACCGCAACGGCGCAGGCCAGTGAAGCGGCTGCCTGATGTTGCTGTAACAAAGCAGCGGCAGCGGCTATTTCAGGGAAACCCGGGGCGGTATCCGCGCTGAAACCGCTGGCGAATTCTTCGGCGATAAAGGCGGTTGTGGCCTGGCCTTGCCTGAATGTGTCCCGGCCGAGCACCGCCAACAAAAAGTCGCGATTGCTGGCCGGGCCGAACAATTGCGTGTCGCGCAAGGCGGCAGTCAGCCGGTCCAGGGCGGTTTCGCGGGTCGGTCCGTATGCGATGATTTTAGCCAGCATCGGGTCATAAAAGGGGGAGATTTCCTGCCCTTCACGAATGCCATCATCCACCCGAATGCCGATCCCCTGGCCGGGCTGCCAGTGGTGGATCACACCAGATGACGGCAGGAAATCCTGGGTCGGATCCTCGGCATACAGGCGCACTTCGATGGCATGGCCGGTCAGGGCGATATCTTGTTGGCTGAAGTCGAGGGGATGCCCACGGGCGACGGCGAATTGCAGCGCGACCAGATCGCGGCCGGTGACCATTTCGGTGACGGGGTGTTCGACTTGAAGGCGGGTGTTCATCTCCAGAAAGTAAAAATCACCGGCCTCGTTTAGTAGAAACTCAACCGTGCCGGCCCCGCGATAGTCAATGGCGCGGGCGGCTTTCAGGGCAGCTTCGCCCATTTTGGCGCGCAAATCCGGGGTCATGACGGGGCAAGGGGCCTCTTCAACCACTTTTTGGTGGCGCCTTTGAACCGAGCAGTCGCGCTCACCCAGATGCACGACAGTGCCGTGATCGTCGGCAAATATCTGGATTTCGACATGGCGCGGGCGAACGACGGCGCGCTCTAGAATGATCTCGTCTGAGGCGAACGCGTTCTGTGATTCTGATTTTGCGGTGGCCAGTGTATCGGCAAAACCGTCAGGCGTTTTGACAAGCCGCATGCCGCGTCCGCCGCCGCCTGCTGCGGCTTTGATCATCACCGGATAGCCGATTTCGGCGGCTTTTAACGTCATCGTTTCTAAAGACTGATCTTCGCCCTCATAGCCCGGAACGCAAGGCACGCCCGCTTGGATCATCTTGCGTTTTGCGGCGGCTTTGTTGCCCATCAGATCAACTGCTGCCGCGGGCGGGCCGATAAAAACCAGCCCGGCCTTGGTGCAAGCGGCGGCGAAGGCGGCGTTTTCTGACAGAAACCCATAGCCGGGATGCACCGCCTGTGCGCCGCTGTCGCGGGCCGCTTGCAAGATCCGGTCGGCGTTGAGGTAGCTGTCGCCAACCGGCCCGGTCCCGATATTGATGGCGCGGTCCGCGAAGGCGACATGCGGCGCGTCGGCGTCGGCATCGGTGAAAACCGCGATGCAGTCCAAGCCTTCGGCCCGGGCGCTGCGCATCACCCGCAGTGCGATTTCGCCGCGATTGGCGATCAGCACGGAGGCGAAGTTTTTGCCGGTCATGGTCGCGCCACCCCGAACGTGTTGGGGCGCAGTTTGCGCGCGCGCGCCTCGGCGATTGTTTGCAGGCAAAACCCGATGACCTGGCGACTGTCGCGCGGGTCGATCATGCCCTGATCCATCATGCGGCCCGAGGTGTAAAACGCGTCCGATTGCTGATCAAAATGCTTGGTGATCCGCTGTCGCTGCTTGGCCAAATGGGCCTCGTCAATCGGGGTGCCTTTGCGGGCGGCGGTGCGGCGGGCGACCTGTTCCATTGTCGTTGCCGCCTGCTCGCCGCCCATCACGCCGGTCTGGGCGTTGGGCCAGGTGAACAGGAAATCGGGGTCAAACGCATAGCCGCACATGCCGTAATTCCCCGCACCGAAACTGGCCCCGATGTAAAGGCTGATCTTGGGGCTGCGGGTGTTCTGTACTGCCTGGATCATTTTGGAACCATGCTTGATCATGCCGGCATGCTCGTACTCGGTGCCGACCATGAATCCGGTGGTGTTATTCAGGAAAATCACCGGGCTTCCGGCCTGGTCCATCAGTTGCAGAAACTGTGTCGCCTTGTTGGCGCCATTGGGGTCAAGAGGCCCATTATTACCTATGATCCCAACGCTTTGGCCATATATGCCGGCCTGAAGGCAGACGGTCGCTGCACCATATCCAGGCTTGAAATCCCGCAGGTTTGATCCATCGACCAGCCGCGCTGCAACTTCGCGCATGTTATAGGGTTTGCGGTAGTCAACCGGCACCAATCCGGCGATTTCATCCGGGGGTAAACCCGGTTCGAGATACGGGTTTTGGCGGACGTCTGCGTGGTCGTTCCAGTTCAGTCCGGCGATCACATCGCGGGCGATTTCAAGGCCGTGGGCGTCGTCTTCTGCCAGGTATTCGACCAACCCCGTGGTGATCGCGTGCATTTCGGCACCGCCCAGGGTTTGATCATCGGCAACTTCGCCGGTGGCGGCCCGTAGTAACGCGGCCCCGGCCAGCATTGCCATGCCGTTATCTTTGACGCCGATCACATAATCTGACAGGCCCGGCTGATAGGCCCCCCCGGCAGTCGAAGCGCCGTGCAGCACCGTGATCACCGGAATGCCTGCCGCTGACAGCTTGGCAAGGCCGCCGAACATGCCGCCGCCTTTGGCCCAAAGTTCAACCGTGTAAGTCATCAAATTGGCCCCGGCGCTTTCCACCAGATGCATGAAGGGCAGCTTCTGTTTCAACGCAATTGCCAGCCCGCCCAGGGCCTTTTCCACCGTCATCATAGTGGAGGAACCGGCGTTGATCCCGGCGTCGTCGACGAAAACCAGGCAGCGCACGCCCGACACAAAACCGATGCCAATGATGACCGAGGCCCCGGGGATCGTCGTGTCGGGGTCCGGGTCGTCGACAAGGTAGGAGGCCATGTTGAAAAGTTCCAGAAACGGCATGCCGGGGTCCAGCAGGGCGGCGAGGCGTTCACGCGGACTTAGCTGGCCGCGCTTGTCAAAGACCGGGCGGCGCTGTTCGGATTTGGCGGCGGCGCGGGCTTCCAGGGCGCGCATCCGGTCAACCAGCGCCAGCATATCGGCGCGGTTGCTGGCATAAGGTTCGCCGGTTTTTGATAGCTTTGACTGAAACGCCATCAGGCCCCTCCGAGTATCGTTTCATCAACCCGCACGGGATGGCTAAGCAGAAGCTGCGCATATCCCTTGCCTTGCGGGTCGTTGCGCAGGGAGGAGGTTCCGCCCCCGCCCAGCACATTGTGCAACAGGATGTTCATGGAATGGCTGCCCGGAAGCAAGAAGCGTTCGAGTTTTTGGCAGTCAAAATGGGCAAATGCGGCCAGGATCGTTACGTCATCAAGGCCGTGCCAGATATAGGGCAGGAATTCCGGACGCCGCGCGATCACACCGATATTGGCATTGTCACCCTTGTCGCCGGAGCGGGCCCAAGCCAGCCGGATCAGGGGAACGGTCACGGCATTGGTCATATCGGGCATGGCGGGGAAGGGCGGACGCGTTGGTGCCGCTGGCCCATGGGAGGATGACATGCTGTAGCTGCGGGTGCCGGTTTCGCCACTGATCGTGACGGGAACGGTTTCGCGCGGGGTCAGGTAAGAATAAAGCGCCATCACCGGCGAGGGCTTGGGGCGTGCACCGGCAAATCCGGACAGGCCGGGGGCGGTGGACAGGCCAAGGCCCGTGGCCTCTTTCAGAAAGATCGCCACGCCTTTGGGGCTGGGATGGCGCACGGCGATTTTGGCCGCAACCTCGCGGGCCGGGCCGATCTGACGTTGCGCGCCGAATTGCGATTCAGCGCCGATCAGTTCCACCGATGTTTCGCTGAAATCACCCAAATTCAGCGCGCGAAATGCTTTGCGCGCGCGCGCGAAGGCGGCGCCTGCGAAGGCCTTTGCTTTGGCCTCGGCATCCAGGCCGTAAAAGCTGAACAGGTGGCCGCCGCGAAAGCAGTTGGCCCAGGTCAAGCAGGTTTTCAACCCCATAGGTGCGGCCCGGCCTTTTGCCCCGGCAACCCGGACTTTGTTTTCGCCGATCTCAACCAGGGTCACATCAGAGAAATCGCAGGTGACATCGGGCAGCATATAGGTTTGCGGATCACCGATTTCATAAAGCATCTGTTCCGCCACGGTGCCGATGGAGACTTTGCCGCCGGTTTGGGCAGGCTTGGTCAGCGTGAAATCGCCCGCGGTGTCAATTTCGGCAATCGGGTAGCCGATATCGGCCATGTCATCCGCAACCTCCTGCCAGTCGGTGAAGTTGCCGCCGGTCGCTTGCGGCCCGCATTCCAGTATGTGCCC
Organism: uncultured Rhodobacter sp.; assembly: GCA_964469075.1. GTDB lineage: Bacteria > Pseudomonadota > Alphaproteobacteria > Rhodobacterales > Rhodobacteraceae > UBA5972. The sequence continues at coordinate 8,244 of CAYXXQ010000044.1, read as the reverse complement.
GGCCAGCGATCCGCCCGCCAGCGCGTCAAGATCGTGGTCCTGCCAGCCAAAATGGTGGATGCAAGCGCCAAGCGTCACGGCTGTATCCACGCATCTGCCGGTGATCACGATGTCGGCCCCGTCTTGCAGCGCCAGCGCGATCGGGAACGCGCCGAGATAGGCGTTGATGCTGCCAATTGTAGCGGGGTCGGGGAAGTCGGCACCGGTGAACATTTCGGTCGGAGCGGTGTTGGCGATCTGGTCAATCGCAGGCATCAGATCGTCGCCGGTCACCACGGCCACCGTCAGCTTCAGGCCTTGCCGGGCGATCACATCGCGCAGGGCGGTGGCGCACCCTTCGGGATTTACGCCGCCTGCGTTGGAGATGACCTTGACGCCAGTCTTTGCGATTTGCGCAAGATTTGGGGCCATCGCGCTGGTCACAAAGTCAACCGCATAACCCAGCGTCGGGTCTTTGGCCCGAATCCGCGCCAGGATCGCCATCGTGATTTCGGCCAGGTAGTCATAGACGATGACATTGAGATCACCGCTGGCCAGTAGTTGCGGCGTGGCCATCGCAGCATCGCCCCAATAGCCGCTGGCACCGCCGATTCTGAGGGGTGTTTTCCTTTGGGTCACTGGCTTTGGTTCCTCAAGGGCTGGGCTTGAAAAAGACCGAACGTTCTGTTTAAATATAGCCAGGGAGACAGCGGATGCAATCACAAATCACGCCAGACGCGGGTCAGCCCCCGGACACTGGCAAAGACAGGCCAAGCGGCAATGATCTGCGCGTGGCCAAGACCAAGGCGCGGATTATTGCGGCAGTGGTGCAGTGCCTGGACGAGGTCGGGTATTCCGAAACCTCGATCAATCGGGTGCAGGGCCTTGCCGGGGTGTCGCGCGGGGCGCTGACGCATCATTTCCCCTCAAAGGTGGAGATGATGGTGGAAACGTTGGAGCGCCTGCTTGACCCGGTAAGGGGCCAGATAAACACGCCGACACGCGCGTCTGATGCGCTGGGCCGGGCGATGGCGGGGCCGGGGGGGATCGCCGCCGATCTGGAACGCCTGTGGTATAAGGTGCTGAACACGGTCGAAGGCCGGGCGTTGGTTGAAATCCTTGTCGCGGCCCGCACCGACGGGGAATTGCGCGCGCGGATCGGCCCCAGCCTGACGGCCTATAACCAACAGATCAACGCCAATATTCAGGGGTTTTATGCTGCCACTTCAGGCGATGATAGCGATGTCGCGATGCTGTGGACGATCTGCCGGACCTTCTTGCGCGGCCTGCATCTGCAAGCCCGGTTCGAGGACAATCCCGAGGCCATTCGCGCCCTTTTGAAACGCTTTGCCCAAGTGATGGCGCCGCAGATGACGGCGCGCAGAAACGGAACGGACTGACATGCGCTCCCCCTTTGAAACTGACGAACGTGTGGCCTTTCGCAAGACCATTAGGGACTTCGTCGCCCGTGAAATCAGCCCCTATGCCGATGACTGGGACGAGGCCGGGGAAATCCCGTGGGAGTTGCACCAGCGCGTCGGCGCCCTCGGTGTTTGGGGCTTTGGGGTGGACGAAGAATTTGGCGGGCTTGGCTTTGACGATTGTTTCATGCGCGCGGCCTATAACGAAGAAATCGCCAAATGCGGGGCGGGCGGTGTGTCGGCAGCAATGAACGGGCGGATGATTAGCCTGGCACCGATCCAGCGCCTGGCAAACGACGACATCAAGGCGCGGGTGCTGGCAGATATCGTGTCGGGGCGTAAAGGGTCAAGCCTTGCCGTGACCGAGCCGGGCGGTGGTTCAGACGTTGCCAACATCAAAACCACAGCGCGGCTTGAGGGCAATCATTGGGTTCTGAACGGTCAGAAAACCTTCATCACCGGCGGCATGAAATCGGAGTTCTTTGTGATCCCGGCCCGCACCGGGGGTGATGGTCTGGCAGGGATTTCGCTGTTCTTTGTGGATGCCGACACGCCGGGTTTCAGTCGGTCTGCCTTGCCACGCAAAATGGGGTGGTGGTGTTCGGATCAGGCGACGCTTTACATGGATGATTGCCGCGTGCCGGCCACGCATATGATGGGTGCGCAGGACCAAGGTTTCATCGCCATCATGGAAAATTTCAACCTGGAACGGGTGGCGCTGATCGCCGGGATGCTGGGGATGATGAAGGTTTGCCTTGAAGACAGCATCGCCTGGGCGCAGAACCGTCAGACCTTTGGCAAAGCGATGATCAAGCATCAGGTGATCCGCCACAAGGTCGCCGATATGGCCGGAAAGATCGACGCCACCGAAGCCTATCTGAACCAGATATGCTGGATGGTGAACGAAGGCCCGATGCCAGTGGCCGAGATTTGTCTGGCCAAGGTGATGGCTTCTAAGTCGTTGGAGTTTTGCGCCTCGGAAGCGATGCAGATCTTTGGCGGGGCCGGGTATCTGCGCGGCAACCGGGTTGAGCGGATCTACCGTGAGGTGAAAGTGATGGCGATCGGCGGCGGCTCGGAGGAAATCATGCGCGACCTTGCGGTGCGGCAGATGGGGCTGTAGCGGTCACGTAGTTTTGTGTTGACCTTCCACCTAGGGGAACCTTTAGCGCTGAGAACTCGATCACTGCAGCAATTGCAGGGTGTCTATAAAAACAAAGATATGCGGGCCAGAAGGATATGAAACCGGGCAGATACAGTTTTGCGATTTTGGCCATGATTGCGGTGACCGGCGCCTATTATCTATGGGCGAGCCGGAACAGTGCGACGGCCAGTGGCGCGCCTATGGTCACGGTCTCATTGCCTGTATTGGGGGATGAGGCTGCCGCTGGCAAGCTAGCGTTCAACGAAAACTGTGTTGCCTGTCACGGCGAAAACGCTGCCGGGCGCGAAGGCATTGGCCCGCCTTTGGTGCATGCGATTTACCGGCCCGGCCATCACGCCGATGTTGCGTTTGAATTGGCGGCGATGAACGGCGTGCGGTCGCATCACTGGACGTTTGGCAGCATGCCGCCGGTGGATGGCGTGACGGAAGATGACGTGCGCAACATCACGATCTACATCCGCGCGCTTCAACGCGAAAACGGGATCAACTGATGACGGGACTGGTGAAAAGCCTTGGCCTAAGGCCCGGCGTTTTGCTGCTGTTGCTGGCGGTGGTTCTGGTGATGCAAATGCTTGGCGTGCAGATGTCACATGCACATGAAAGCGCGGCGCAACATGTCGTGCAGCCTGCTTTTAACGGGGCGTTAGGCCAGACGATGCCCGATCAGGCCGTGCATGCGGATGGCCATTTCGGCCATTGCCATCAAAGCCTGTCCTGCGAAGTACAGGCCGCCCATCCAGAGCCTTTGAAGGTGAATTTCGCCTCCGATACCTGGGTGGCCGTGTTGCCGAATGCAGCGATCCTGTGGTCGGCTCTGATCCCGCATCCTGATACGCCACCGCCGGAACTTGTCAGCTAAGTTTCTACGAACCTACTGACATGAAAACAAAAATCGGATCAACTAATGTATGTAAGAATAACACTTGCAGGCGCAGCGCTTGCTTCCCTGACGGCCGTTTCAGTGCTGGCCCATTCCGGTGCGACAGGTATCGTGAAAGAACGCATGGACGGAATGTCCGCAATGGCCAAGGTGGTCAAATCCTTGTCCAGCATGATGCGCAAGGAAGTGCCGTTTGATGCCGAAAAAGTCCGGCTGGGGGCAGGTATCATCCAAGCGCATTCCGGCGATAATATGCTGCGGCTGTTTCCCGAAGGCTCGGACGGGGGCATGTCGGTGGCCAAGCCCGAGATTTGGGAGGATTGGAAGAAGTTCGAAGGCTATGCCAATGACCTTGGTTTGCTGGCGCGCGGATTGGCGGCAGCGGCTGACAACGGGCTGGCGATGGCTGGTGGCGCGTCGAATACGTCGACGATGATGGGCACGAGTTCGACCTCAATGATGGGCACGACTACGGCGATGGTGCCCAGCCCGGACATGCTGGCGGCGATGCCAACGGACGGCGTGTTCAACATGGTCGCGCAGGCTTGTGCGGCGTGTCATACGCAATACCGGCTGGAAAAAAACTAAAAATGCGGAGACTATTTCTGCTTGGGGCGGCCGGTGCCGCCCTGGGTCTTTTGACCCTTGTTTCGCTGGAATTCTGGCCGATCCGGCCTGCATCCCAAGACATTAATCTGACAGGCGACGCCGGGCGCGGCGCTTATCTGGCGCGGATGAGCGGCTGCATCGCCTGTCATACCGACGCTGAAAACGGTGGCGCGCCGCTGGCGGGCGGGTTGGCTTTGAGAACTGATTTTGGGACGTTTTATTCCCCCAACCTGACGACGGACACTGATGCCGGTATCGGAAGCTGGAGCGTTTCGGACTTCGCCATTGCTGTGCGCAACGGAGTGTCGCCCGATGGCAAACCTTACTATCCGGCTTTTCCCTATCCGTTTTATCGCAGCTTCAGTGACCAGGATGTCGCCGATTTATGGGCTGCGTTTCAGACTGTGCCGCCTGTGGCGACACCGTCAAAACCCCAGGATCTGAAGCTGCCTTTCACCTTTCGGTCGGGCCTGAAAATATGGCGTGCTGCCTTTCTTGAAGACCAGGGGTTCACCCCAACTGAAGGCAAATCCACAGTTTGGAATCGCGGCAAATTCATCGTTGAAGGTCCGGCCCATTGTGCGGCTTGCCATACGCCGCGCAATTTCGCGGGCGCCCGGCAGGCTGAACTTGACTTGCACGGTGCCGGTGGTTTGCCCGGGGGTGAAGACGCGCCACCGATTTTCAAAGGTGAGCTGATTGAAAACGGCTGGACGCTTGCGACGTTTAAATATGCCCTGCGCACCGGTGTTTCGCCCAGTGGCGATGTCCTCGGGGGCTCAATGGGGGAGGTTATTCGTGACGGCACGTCCTTTCTGAGCGATGAAGACCTGACCGCGATTTCGACCTTCCTTTTGGATGAAGAGGACTAAAATGACCCTTTCCCGAAGACAGTTTCTGGCCAGCACCGCAGCGGTGCTGGCCGCCGGACCAACCCTTGCGACAACCCCAATGGCGGGCGATTTGATAGCGGCGGAGGCGAGCATCCAGATCGCGCCGCCTGACTATCCGCCGACCCGGGTCTGGGCGTTTAATACCGCGTCCCCCGGGCCGGAAATCCGACTGGCGCAGGGCGAAAGGCTGACCAGGACGTTGAAAAACTCCCTGCCGCAGGCGACCAGCATCCACTGGCACGGGTTGCGATTGCCCAATGCAATGGATGGGGTGCCGGGGTTAACGCAGACAGCAGTCGCGCCAGGCGATAGCTTCGTTTACGATTTCACACCGCCTGATGCCGGGACGTTTTGGTATCATTCGCACCAAAACGCGGTCGAGCAGTTGGAGCGTGGCCTATACGGCCCCTTGATCGTGACCGAGGCTGACGCGCCGGATGTCGACGGGGACGAAGTGATCGTGCTGGATGACTGGCGGCTAACGGACAAGGCCGAGGTTGATCCGGCTTTTGACAACTCGCATGACTTTTCCCATGCCGGGCGGATCGGCAATTTCGTGACCTCAAACAGCCGCTATGATCTGACCCTCACGGTCAGGCGGCATGATCGTTTGCGGTTGCGTCTGATCAATGCCGCCAATGCGCAGGTTTTCGATCTGGGGCTGGCCGGGATGAGCGGCTGGATCGTTGCCCATGACGGGATGCCGCTTGAAACCCCTGAGGCGGTTGACAGGCTGACGCTTGGCCCCGGCCAGCGGGCCGACCTGATCGCGGATGTCTCGGCTGAATCCGGTGGGCGCGGGCATTTAGTGCGGATTGAACGCGGGCAGGGCTATGCCCTGGTCGCCTTTGATGTTCGCGGGCAAAACGCAAGCGCACGGCGGGGGCCGCCGCTGCCCTTGCCGCCAAATCCAGTGCAGGGACCAGACGGTCTGACAGCCGCCCGAACGGTGCCTTTGCTGATGGCAGGTGGGGCGATGGGCGGCATGCGCAGCGCCGTTTTGGAAGGCGTTGAAACCGGTATGCGCGATCTGGCACAGATAGGTATGTACTGGGCGTTTAATGGCAATGTCGGTCTGCCTGAATCGCCGCTGATCACGGCCGCAATTGGCGAAACGATCCGCATGCCGATTGATAACCAAACCGTCTTTCCACATGCGATGCACCTACACGGCCAGCATTTTCGTGAAGTGCAGCAAGACGGCTCGTTCGGGCCGCTAAGGGACACGCTTTTGGTGCAGCCACGGGAAAAGCGAGAGATCGCTTTTGTCGCCGACAATCCCGGTGACTGGCTGTTTCACTGCCATATGCTGGCACATCAGGTGGCTGGCATGAAAACCTGGATAAAGGTAACATGATGAGAGTTTTCAAACACTTGGCCCTGACCGGGCTTGCTGTCGCGACGCTAAACCAACCCGTTTTCGCCCAAGCGGTTGATGTGGCGGCATTGCTCGGCAGCGCTGACATTGCCCGGGGGCAAACGCTTTACAAGGACAGTTGCGCGTCCTGCCACGGCGCCGATCTGGAAGGCCAGGAAAGCTGGCAAACCCCAAAGGTTGACGGGCAAATGCCCGCGCCGCCGCATGATCGCACCGGCCATACCTGGCATCACGGGGACGGCGATTTGTTTGACTATACCAAACTCGGCGGGGCTGAGTTTTTGAAAAGCAAAGGCGTCGCAAATTTCAACAGTGGCATGCCGGGATTTGCCGAAACGCTGGGTGATCAGGACATCGCCGATGTGCTGGCCTTCATCAAATCCACCTGGCCCGATCGGGAGCGCGAAATCCAAGCCGGACGGACGCGTCCCTGACCGGGGGATGGTTTGCAAGTCGGCGTCACACCACGGTGAACTGGCCCATCATGCCGGCATCCTCGTGCTCTAGGATATGGCAGTGATACATGTAGGGGCGGGTCGGGTCGCTGTAGTGGTCAAAGCGCACAAGCAGGCGGACGGTTTCGCCCGGCTCAACCACCACGGTGTCTTTGCGCCCGGCCTCGTTTAAGGCAGGCTTGCGGCCGTTACGATCAAGGATGCGAAACTGGGTGTTGTGGATGTGAAAAGGGTGGGTCATTGGCCCGGCATTCTGGATTTCCCAGACCTCCGTTTCCGCCATTTTCACGACATCGTTGACCGTGTTGAGGTCCATTTCCTGGCCATTAATAGTGAAGCCGCCGCCACGCCCAAACATCCGCATCGGCCCCATTCCGGGCATTTCCAGCAGGAACTTGCGGTGGTTTGTGGCGGTCGCGGCAGATGCCGCAGGCAGGGTGGCCAACCTGTCGGACAGATCGTTTGAGGGGCGCAATTCGGGGCCTGCCCGGAACTCCACCAGATCAAAATCAGGCGCTTGTGCCATCATCATACCCATGCCGCCACGCGATGAGGCGATGGATTTCAGCAACACGGTTTCGCCCTGCTCAAACGCCACCACGATTTCAGCGCGTTCGCCAGGGGCGAGGCGCAGATGTGTTAGGGCAACCGGTGCTTCCAGCAAGCCGCCATCGCTGGCAATCTGGTGAAACGTGCGCCGATCAGAAAATGTTAGATCATAGATGCTGGCATTGGCGCCGTTCAGCAAGCGCAGGCGCAGCTTGCGGCTTGTGACTGTGAAATGCGGTAAAATGGTGCCATTGATTACCGGAACATCGCCGATCATCCCGGCCATTACGCTGTGCATTGAAAGGCGGTAAGGCATTGATCCATCGCGATTAAATGCACGATCTTGCAACACCAGGGGCACGTCATCAACGCCGTATTCCATAGGCAACGCCAAGGCTTCGGCCTCATCATCATCAATCAAGACAAGCCCGGCCAAACCGGCCCAAACCTGACTGGCCGTCTGCTCCATCTGGTGGGCGTGATACCACATGGTCGAAGCGACTTCCTGGACCTTGAATTTAGGCGACCAGGTGTCGCCATCGGCGATAATCTGATGCGGGCCACCATCAGCGGCGGAAGGCAGGTTGAAACCGTGCCAGTGGAGGGTTGAGGCATGGCCAAGGGCGTTCTGCACGTTGACGCGCACAGTTTCACCCCGGCGCATCCGCAGGGCAGGCCCAAGATAGCTGCCGTTAATGCCCTTGGTTTTGGTTTTGTAGCCGGGGAAGAATTCGGTTGTGCCATTTTGCAAATTCAGGTCAAAGACCCGGTTGCCAGACTTGATGTCACCGCTCAGAAGCGGCGGGATGGCAAGTGGTGTGTCAAATGAATACCGCCTTTGGGCGAATGCCGCCGTGCCCATGCCGCCAAGAAGCGTCAGGGTTGCGGTGGTGGTTTTCAGAAACGATCGTCGGG
>CAYXXQ010000043.1:12927-14682 GCA_964469075.1 uncultured Rhodobacter sp. | reverse complement strand
ACAAACGCGTGCGTCAGGCGATTGCCCATGCGGTGGATAAAGACTTCATCCACAAGGCAATCATGCAGGGCACAGCGGCCAATGCCAAAACCGGCTTCCACCCCGACAGCCCGTTTTACGAGGCCGATGTCAACGACTACCCGCTTGATCTGGACAAGGCCAACTCCCTGCTGGACGAGGCCGGTTTCGCCAAGGGTGACGACGGTATGCGCTTTGGTCTGACCATCGACTTTGGCTGGCCGGGCGTGAAGCCGCAGGTTGAATATGTCAAAGCGGCGCTGAAAAAGGTGGGCATCGACGTGACCGTCAGGGCCAGTGCCGATTTCCCGACCTGGGCCAAACGCATGGGCACGATGGATTTCGACCTGAGCTGGGACACCGTGTTTAACTGGGGCGATCCGGTCATCGGCGTTCACCGCACCTATCTGTCATCCAACATCGCCAAAGGCGTGTGGTCCAACACTCAGGGCTATTCCAACGCCAGGGTTGATGAACTGCTTGAGGCCGCGGCCAAGGAAAATGATCCGGTCAAACGTAAGGCGCTGTATTCTGAGTTTCAGAAGATCGTGAATGACGAGCTTCCCCTCTATTTCACCAACGCGCTGCCTTATCACACGGTCTATTCCGACAAGGTCGGCAATCCGCCGCTGGGCATCTGGGCGACAAGCTCGCCCATCGACATGACCTATCTGAAAGACTGATCCGGTCTTTGAAACTTACCCCGGGGCTGGCTTGACTGGCCCCGGGGGCACCCTTTCTGAAAGTTCAGATCGTTGACGTTTCTGCAAACATTCCTGATCCGCATCGTCTATGCTGTGATCCTGTTGATCGCGGTTCTGGTGCTGAATTTTTCGCTGATGCACCTGGCGCCCGGCGATGTCGCTGACACCATCTCGCAATCAATGGGCGGGGCGGATGCCGAAATTCTGGCTGAAATCCGCGCTGATTACGGCCTTGATAAGCCCTTCATCGTCCAGCTTGGCGGCTATATCGGCAATGTGCTGCGGTTCGATCTTGGCTATTCCTTTTTCTACAATCAAAGCGTCACCGGCCTGATCATGCAAAAGCTGCCGGCGACCTTGTTGCTGGTGATCACAGCACAGGTGCTGGCGCTGCTGGTTGGGGTGATCCTGGGCGTCTATTCTGCCCGCCACCCCAACGGCCCGGTCAGCCATTTCGTGACGTTTCTGGCGTTGTTTGGCTATTCCGCGCCGGTGTTCTGGACTGGCATCCTGCTGTTGATCGGCTTTTCGCTGAACGTGCAGTGGTTCCCGGTTGCGGGCATGCGCGACGTTACCATCATCGGCGGGTTCTGGGCGCATTTCATTGATGTCGCACGGCATATGGTGCTGCCGGTGATCACCCTGTCGTCGATCTTTCTGGCGCTTTATTCCCGCCTGTGCCGCGCCACAATGATGGAGGTTCTGGGGTCCGACTATGTCCGCACCGCCAAAGCCAAGGGCCTGACCGAGCGTGAGATCGTTTATAAGCACGCCCTCAAAAACTCCCTCTCGCCGGTGGTGACGCTGGCCGGGTTGCAGTTCTCTGCCGTCATTTCCGGGGCTGTCCTGGTGGAAACCGTGTTCAGTTGGCCGGGACTTGGCACCCTGGCCTTCCAGTCGATCATCGCGCGTGACACGCCGACGATCCTTGGCATCCTGTTCTTTTCGGCCCTTGTGGTCATCGTTGGCAACCTTTTGACCGACCTGGCCCTTCGGCTGATCGACCCGCGCGTAGGAGGCAAAGGATGACCGA
>CAYXXQ010000043.1:0-12827 GCA_964469075.1 uncultured Rhodobacter sp. | reverse complement strand
GAGTTTTTTCAGGTTCTGCCGACCTTGCTGTTTTCAATGGTCATCGTCGCACTGTTTGGCGCAAGCCTGCCGATGATCACTTTTGCCATCGGCATTGTCAGTTGGACCGCCGTCGCAAGGATCACCCGCAGCGAGTTTCTGCGCATCCGCGAGCTGGAATACGTTACCGCCAGCCGCGCTTCGGGTGCCAGCAACGGCAAGCTGATGTTTCGCATCATTCTGCCCAACGCCCTACCGCCGATCATCGTGCAGGCGGCGCTGATGGTCGGCTCGGCCATTCTGTTTGAGGCGGGCCTCAGCTTTCTGGGGCTGACCGATCCCAATGTTGTCAGTTGGGGTCAGGTTATCGGCAGCAACCGGCAATATATCCTTGATGCCAGCTATACCGTCACCATTCCGGGGCTGGCGATTTTCGTAACGGTGCTGGCGATCTCGCTGGTCGGGGACGGGCTGAACGACGCCTTGAACCCTAAGCTGAGGCAACGCTGATGGCACCGCTTTTGAAAGTCGAGAACCTGCGGATCGAGTTGAAAACCCGCGACGGGATCGCGCCGGTGATTGATGACTTGTCGTTTGAACTGGCGGCGGGTGAAAACATCAGCTTTGTCGGCGAAAGCGGCTGTGGCAAGTCGATGACGGCACTGGCGATCATGGGCCTTCTGCCCGACAAGATCGGCCGCGTCGCCAGCGGTAAGATCACCTTCGCGGGCGAAGATCTGACCCAGGCCAGCGAAAAGCGGCTGCGCGACATTCGCGGCAACGAAATCTCGATGATTTTTCAGGAGCCGATGACCTCGCTGAACCCGGTTTACACCGTTGGCGAACAAATCGCCGAGGTTCTGCGCGCCCATCAGGGCCTTGGCCGCAAACCCGCCTGGAATGCGGCGATTGAACTGCTGGACGCCGTGCGCATCCCCAACGCGGCAAGGCGGGTGTCGGATTATCCGTTTCAGATGTCAGGCGGTCAACGGCAACGGGTAATGATCGCGATGGCGCTGGCTTGTGCGCCGAAAATCCTGATTGCGGATGAACCGACGACGGCGCTGGATGTCACCGTGCAAGCGCAAATCTTTGATTTGCTGCGTGATTTGCGGCGGCAAACCGGCACCTCGATCATCCTGATCACCCATGACATGGGCGTGGTCGCCGAAATGGCCGAACGGATGATCGTGATGTATGCCGGGCGCAATGCCGAACAAGGCCCGGTCGACCAGATCATCGACCATCCAAGGCATCCCTATACACGCGGTCTGACTTCCTGCGTGCCGCATATCGTGTCAAACCTGACCGATACCCGCGCCGAGCTGACCGAGATCGCCGGCATCGTCCCCAGCCTGCGCGACTTTGGCAAAAACCAGTGCCTGTTCGCCTCGCGCTGTACCGAAGCGACGCAGAAATGCCTGGACGCCCGCCCGCCCGAGGTGGTTTTTGACGGCGGCCAACGCGCAGCCTGCTGGTATGCAAAGGACGTGTGATGACAGCCTCTGAAAGCCAAAAACCCCTGCTGGATGTGCAAAACCTGACCGTGCGCTTTGGCATCAAACGCGGTGTCGGATTTGGCACGAAATCGTTTTTATATGCGGTTGATGACATCTCGTTCACGGTCAAGCGCGGTGAAACGCTGGCGATTGTTGGTGAAAGCGGCTCTGGCAAGACGACGGCGGCGCTGGCGGTGGCGCGGCTGGTCAGCGCCTATCAGGGCAAGGTGTTGCTTGATGGGCAAGATTTTCTGGCGCTGGATGACCAGGCGTTGCGTCAGGCAAGGGCCAAGGTGCAGTTCATCTTTCAGGATCCCTACTCCAGCCTGAACCCCCGGTTGCGGGCCGAAAGGATCGTCCGCGAACCGCTTGATAGCTTGCAGACGGTGGCTGAGGATCAGCGCCAGGACATCGTTGACCGCTTGTTCAAGGCGGTTGGCCTGCATCCCGAACAGCAGCGACTGTTTCCGCATCAGTTTTCCGGCGGTCAGCGCCAGCGGATCGGCATTGCCCGCGCCCTGGTCACCCAGCCCGATCTGGTGATCTGCGATGAGCCCGTGTCAGCCCTTGATGTCGCGGTGCAGGCGCAAATCCTAAACCTTCTGCGCAAGTTGCAGGCCGATTTTGGCCTGACCTATCTGTTCATCTCGCATGATCTGGGGGTGGTGCAACATATGTGCGAAAGCATCGCGGTCATGTATATGGGCAAGATCGTCGAACATGCAGACCGCTTAAGCCTGTTCAACAATCCGCTGCATCCCTATACCGCAGCGTTGTTATCAGCCGTGCCTTCGGTTGACAAAAAACGCCGGGAAGCGGCCAAGCGCATCCTGATCCCCGGCGATCCGCCTGATCCGCTGGCGCTGCCCAAGGGCTGCCGGTTTGCCAATCGCTGTCCAGTGGCGCAGCCGCATTGCAGCGACAGCCAGCCCACGTTGAAAGAGGTCGCGCCGGGCCACAAGGTTGCCTGCCATCTGGTCGATGACAGGGCCGTTTCGCCATTGTGAAATCTTGGTTTATCGCCGGTAAAGCGAAGCCATCAGCCGCCCAGGACGGGCAATCGGGCCCTCTTTGCTGACGATCCCGGCCAATTGCGGGTCTTCCAGCAGTTTCGCCAGCGGCACAGGCCGTCCGTTGACATAGGCGGTGTCGCTGACCAGCCGGATACCGTGACTGTAATCGGCATAAAGCGCGCCATGCACGGTGCTAAGCGGTTGGATCGGTGCGCCATTGCGGCGGTGCCAGCCATAGATCGCAACCCGACCGGGTTTCGTGCGCAGGCGGTTTGACAGCACCAGGTCTTTCTTCTGCCCGGCCGTCAGCAAGGCAGGATTGCGGCTTAGCGCGACGCGCTGGCCTTCGACGGTGCGGTTGTGTTCGGCCAGATAGCTGGTCGAGCTCATCCGTGCGGTTGGTGTCATCGGGCTTGGCGCCATCTTGACGCCGGCCTGGGCATAGATCGCATCGACCATTTTGGTCGTGGGCAACATGAACCCGAACTTGTCGGCCACCCGCGCAGCAGCGGGCAGGCCCATCGGCACGCGTACGAAATCGCCGTCATTGCCTGCGGACAGGTAATCCGGGGTGACGCAAATCACCACCTCAACCTTGCGCCCGCCAGAGCGGCCTTCAAACCGCACCGCCGTCAACTTGCGCATGAAGGACGGCACGTTGCCCGCCAGCAATTGCCCGGCGATATACGCGTCGCGTTCTTTGCCGCTCAGGTTCATTGATTTCTTGACGATCTGGCTGCCGCTGATCGCATTGCCCGACCGCCGTGGAATGGCGCGGGTCAGCTGTGCGCTGCAATTGGCGGCGCGGCCGTTGTCAGGCATTGCCAGTGCCAACATCGGTGACGGGGCTGGTTGTTCCTCGGTGAAAGCAACTTCAGCGATTGCGGGGTCGGCTTGCTGTGTCGGCGGTGCAAGATTGGCGATGCGGGCGCGTGGGCGGATCGCGCCGGTCGTCGTATCTTCCACCCATTCGCGATCACCCCTTGGGGTAGGGCGGATATCGCCCAGACGGGTTTCACTGCTGCCGCGATACTGAGGCCGGATTCGGCCCAGCGGATGATCTTCGGGCGCATAGACAATCACAATCGGCTGCGCGTCGGCGGCGTCGGGATCTGGCTGAAGGGTGGTCGGCAGGTTTGCGGCCTCAAGCAGCGGCAAGGTCGCGGTTTCCGGCGTTGCATCGTCGGCCACCATCGGCGTGTTCACAATTAAACCCGCAGGCGGCGTTACTTCACCAGTGTCCGGGCGGTATCTGACGGTTTGAATTGGCAGGTCGGCAAGGCCATCGCCGGAATAAGCCCAATCCTTTGTTGTAACGCCAGGCCGGTCGGTTTCTACAAACACTTTGTGAACCCCCACCGTCAGCATCGCCCCAAGGACGGTCAAAGCTAAAAGCTTGCTAAAAGTCATTGCCTGTTTTGCCCAACACTTTTTTGGCCGCTCAATTTTATCCGGCCCGCCTGAACGCCTGATAGCGCCCAATCAGGGCCATTTTGTGTCAGTTTTTTCAGACATGATACAGTTTTGACCGGGAATAGGGGAAAGTTTCTGCCGCTTTAAGCCATACTGTTCTGGATCAGCGAACAATCGCCCACCTATAGAAGATTTAGCGCTTGATGGGAAACAGTCGAAATCACCAAGCCGCTGATTTTTCGAGCAAAAAGCCACTTTTTTGCCGCTAATCAAAGGCCATATCAGGCTGATTCTCAACCTTGCCCCACGCCAACCGGCACCCATAAATCCGTTTGACCCTGATCAATGCCCGCTTGCGTACCTGCCTTTAGTCTGGCGGGAATGCACGCGAAGGGGAACCGGCCAGCAGGCCAAAGCCATGCCAAAGAACGCATTTACCACACGCAATCTTACCAAGGTGTATGGCGAAGGTCACTCCGCCGTCCACGCCTTGCGCGGCGTTGATCTTGAGATCCCGGAAGGCGAAATCGTGGTTCTGCTTGGCCCCTCGGGCAGTGGCAAATCCACCTTGCTGAATATCATCGGCGGGCTTGACCGTGCCTCGGCCGGGGAGGTTCTGTTTCAGGACAAAAACCTCGACAAGATGACCGACGCGGAACTGACCCAGTATCGGCGCGAATATGTCGGATTCGTTTTTCAGTTTTACAATCTGATGCCCAGCCTGACCGCGCGTGAAAACGTCGAACTGGTGACGGAAATCGCAAAAAACCCGATGGACCCGGATCACGCGCTGGCCCTGGTCGGGTTGCGCGAACGGGTCGATCATTTTCCGGCGCAACTGTCAGGTGGCGAACAGCAGCGCGTGGCGATTGCCCGGGCGGTGGCCAAACAGCCAACCGTGCTGGTGTGCGATGAGCCGACGGGCGCGCTTGACAGCAAGACAGGGCGAACGGTTTTGAACGCATTGAAAGACATCAACGAAAAGCTGGGGGCGACGGTTCTGATCGTCACCCATGCGGCCAGTCAGGCGGCGATGGCCGACCGGGTGATCCACTTCGCCGATGGCGATATTCGCGAGGTCGTTCTGAACAAGACCCGCGTCTCCCCGGATGAAATCGAATGGTAAGCCCGCTTGACAAGAAACTGATGCGCGACCTTTGGCGAATGAAGGGCCAGGCCGGTGCGATTGGCCTGGTGATCGCGGTTGGCGTGATGATGCTGGTGATGATGACCGGGATCGTGACGTCGCTCGATGAAACCAAGAACACCTATTACGAACGCTATCGGCTGGCAGATGTTTTTGCGCCGGTGACGCGCGCGCCGGAACTGCTGATCGACCGGCTGGCGGCCATTCCCGGCGTTTCGGCGGCCGAAGGGCGGGTTGCAGGATCAGCGCTGGTGAATATTCCGGGGCGTGATCTGCCAGTGCAGGCCCGCGCCCTGTCCCTGCCCGATCTGGGCGAGCCGCGTTTGAACGACGTCTATCTGGTTGAAGGGCGGAAACTTGACAGCGATCACAGTGATGAAATCCTGTTGCTGGAAGGGTTCGCCAAGGCGCATGGGCTGGGTCCGGGAAACCGGTTGCATGTCACCATGAACGGCGCGCGCCGCACCCTTCGGATCGTCGGGCTGGTGCAGTCGCCTGAGTTTTTATACACCACCGCGCCGGGCGAGATGATCCCGGACGACGCCCGTTTCGGAGTCATCTGGATGAGCCGCTCTGCCTTGGCTGCCGCCTATGACATGAAAGCCGCGTTTAACGAAGCGCTGTTAAGCCTGACGCGCGGTGCCAATGAACCGGCTGTGCTGGATGCAGTTGACCGGGTGCTTGACCCCTATGGTGGCTATGGTGCCTATGGGCTGGCCGACCTGATTTCGAACCGCTTCACAGTCGAAGAAATCGACGGTATGCGCACCATGAGCACAAGCGTGCCGCCGATCTTTTTGGCGGTCGCCGCCTTCCTGCTTTATATCGTGATCAACCGCATGGTGCAGTCCGAGCGTGAAGAAATCGGCCTGGTCAAATCCTTTGGCTACACCAATGCCGAAGTCGGCCTGCATTATTTCAAACTGGTGTTGGCCATCGCGATTGGCGGGGCATTGGTTGGCTGTCTGCTTGGCATTGCCACCGGGCGGGCGATGATCGACCTTTACACGGTCTATTTCAAGTTTCCGTTCCTGGTGTTCCGGCTTGATCCGTCGTCTTTCGTGATCGGGGTTAGTGTCAGCATCCTGTCCGCCTCTGCCGGGGGATTGTTCGTGCTGCGCCGGGTCTTTGCGCTGACCCCGGCCGAAGCGATGCGCAACCCGTCGCCACCGGATTTCAGCAAAAGCGGGCGGATCGGCCAATCCTTCATCCGCCACCTTGATCAGCCCAGCCGCATGGTGCTGCGCCGCTTGACCCGCCAGCCGGGGCGGATGTTCGGGGCGGTGATCGGCATTGCCTGCGGCATGGCGTTGACGGCGGGGATGCTGACGATTTATGCCGGGTTTGACCGCACCCTTGAACTGACCTTCAACGTCATCGACCGCAGTGATCTGAATGTCAGCTTCACCCATCCGGTCAGCGATAAAACCATCTTCGAACTGCGTCGCGTCCCTGGCGTGTTCCAGGCCGAACCGATCCGCATCGCGCAGGTGATCCTGCGCAACGGTCTTTATACCTATCAGGGGGCGATCAACGGTCTGGAGCCTGGCGCAAGGCTTAGCCGGGCCTTGACCATCGGGCTGCAACCGATTGACATGCAGAAAGACGGTATCATTCTGGCAACGGCCCTGGCTGATATCCTGAACATCGCTCCTGGGGATATCCTGACGGTTGAGGTGCGCGAAGGTCGGCAACCGATCCTGCAATTGCCGGTGACGGGGATCGCTGAAAGCCTTCTCGGCTCCCCCTCCTATATGAATATTGAGGCCCTGAACCGGGCTCTGCTTGAGCCGCACCGGGTGTCCGGGGCCTATTTGCAAATTGACCACGCCCGGGCGACAGAGATTTACCGGCAGTTGAAAGACATGCCCACCGTCGCCGGTGTCAGCATGAAGGACGAGGCTTATGAGGCCTTTCAGACCCTGATGAACACAGGGGCCGGGATGATGCGTTATGTCATGGGCATCATCGCTTTCGTCATCACCTTTGGCATTATTTATAACGCCGCAAGGATTGCCTACGCCGAGCGCGCCCGCGATCTGGCCAGCCTGCGCGTGCTGGGGTTCACCCGTGGCGAGGTTGCCTTCGTCTTGCTGGGGGAACTGGCGGCCGTGACGATGATTGCCCTGCCGCTGGGTGCGATCATGGGATACTACCTGTCCTTTGCCATTGCCGCCGGGTTCTCGACCGATCTTTACCAAATTCCGACGATGTTCTCACCCGAAAGCTATGGCTCATCGGCGCTGTTTGTTGTGGCGGCGGCGATTGCCTCGGGCTGGTTTGTGAAACGTGATCTTGACCGGGCCGATCTTGTCGCCGCCCTGAAAACAAGGGAGTAATCCGCATGGCCACCAAGAAACGATCCCGCCTTTATCTGACCTTTGGGGCTGCATTGCTGATCGGCGCGGCCCTTGCTGCCGCTTTCTGGCCGCGCGCCAGTATGGTTGATCTGGCCACGATCACGCGTGGGCCGATGATGGTCACCATCGACGAGGAAGGCCGCACCCGGGTGTCTGAGGCCTATATCGTATCGACCCCGGTGGCGGGCCGCCTGATGCGCGTGACAGTGCACCCCGGTGATCCGGTTGAGCGTGGCAAAACCATCGTCGCGCAAATGCTGCCGACCAACCCGGCAGCGCTGGATGTGCGCACCCGCGAACAGGCGATGGCCGCCGAAAATGCCGCCAAGGCCGCCCTTCGCGTCGCCCGCGCCGATATGAACGCAGCGATGGCCAGCAAGGATCTGGCCGACAGCGAACTTGATCGCACCCAGCAACTGGCAACCCGTGAAATCGCAAGCGAGGCGGCGTTGCAACGCGCGCGCCAAGCGGCCCGTGTGGCCAGCGCCAATGTCGACACCGCCGAAGCCGCGATTGCGATGCGCGAGGCCGAGGTCGCCAATGCCCGCGCCCTGCTGATCGGCTTTACCGATCAGGGGCTGGCGGCAGCCCTTGGCAATGGTGCCGGGCGCAGCGACGAAATCCCACTGCATGCCCCGACCAACGGCCGTATTCTGCGGATCATTCAGGAAAGCGAAACCACCCTGCCCGCAGGCGCGCCGATCCTTGAAATCGGCGATATCAGCAAGGATCTGGAAATCGTCGTTGATCTTTTATCCAGCGATTCTGTGCAAGTCTCCCCCGGCAACCGGGTGCTGATCGAAAACTGGGGCGGGGCGGAAACGCTGACGGGCGAAGTGCTGCGGGTCGATCCGTTTGGCGTGACCAAATACTCAGCCCTTGGGGTGGAAGAACAGCGGGTCAATGCGGTGATCCGGTTCACGGAACAGGAGATACACAAGAACCTCGGCCACGGCTTTCGGGTCGAGGTGCGCATCGTTGTTTGGGAAGACCCCTCCACCTTGATCCTGCCCGCCGCCGCCTTGTTCCGGCATGGCAGCGACTGGGCGGTGTTTGCTGAAGTAGATGGCAAAGCGGTTTTGAAACCTGTGACGATTGGCCAGAATAACGGCTTCGAGGCGCAGCTTCTGGATGGGCTGGACGAAGGGGATCGGGTTGTGCTTTATCCGTCAAGTGCGCTGGTTGCAGACATGTCGATCGAACAGCGGCAGTTGAACTGACACAACCTGTCCGCGCAGGTCTGAAAGCCAGGGGATGATGTTGACGTGAACTTGCCCAAGCCGACCCCGCAAGCTGGATTGGCTGGCCTGACTGCTGGTTTCCTGTTGCTGTCGCTGATGCTGCTGGCCGCCTGCGCGCCGCGTGGTCAGTTCGCCCTGGTCCCGGACCTGCCAACGACGACCCATATCCAGCCGATTTACACCGTCACCGGCCGCGACAGTGCCGGGCCTTTGCAGGCAAGCGGTGCGCGTGGCGACAAGATCAGCCGCGCTTTGATCAATGTCAGCATTCCACCCGACCATGAAACCGGCCAAGTTGAGTATCCGACGGGCCAGGCCGACCCGAACCGGCATTTTACCGTCGCAAGCGCGGTTGGTTTTACCAATGACACCGGGCTGATCCGGCATCTGGCGCGTGCAGGCGACGCCAAGTCCGATATCGTGGTCTACGTGCATGGCTATAACAACAACCACGCCGAGGCGGTTTTTCGCCACGCCCAGATCGCTGCGGATTACGACCTGCGGGGGCCGCAAATCTCGTATACTTGGCCTTCTGCCGCGCGGCCTGCCGGGTATATTTATGATCGTGACAGTGTCGGTTTCAGCCGTGATGGCCTGGAAAACCTGCTGGTTCAGCTAAGCCGTCAACAAAACCGCAAAGTGCTGTTGGTCGGGCATTCGATGGGCGCGCATCTGATTGTTGAAACCCTGCGCCAGATGTCTATCGGTGGCAAAAGCCGCGCCATGTCGCGCCTGTCAGGGGTGGTTTTACTGTCACCCGATATCGACATCGACCTGTTTGAAAGCCAGATCAGCCGGATCAATCCCTTGCCGGACCCGTTTGTGCTGATGGTGTCCCAAAATGACCGGACCCTGCGGTTTTCGGCGCTGCTGACCGGGCAACAGATGCGGTTGGGCTCCATCTCGGACATGGCGCGGTTGCGGCGGTTGGGGGTTGGGTTGACGGTGATCGACCTGACGGCGTTTTCAAATAACGCGGGCACAAACCATATGCTTGCCGCGACCTCCCCCGCGGCGATTGCGGTGCTGAACGGCATGACCCAAAGCCTGCCAAGGACTGATAACCCAAGGATGTCGCTGCCGTTCCTGGCGGTGGTTTTGCCGCTGCCGAAACCAAAGTAGCTGCGGCTGAGGTCCGGCAGCGGGACCGATTGACGCAAGCGCGGCAGATTACGCTGGGTTCAGGCCACGAGGCCTGTAATCTACCCCAAAGAACCCATAGATAATCTACATCCAATGGCCGGGTGCAATATTTCTTTCCCGCCCTGTCGGCCTTTGATTTTGAACGAGGATTTACATGTATCACAGCCCGCTTTCCCAGCTTTTCAATCCCCGCTCGGTCGCGGTTTTCGGGGCCAGCGAATCAGCCCACAGTGTCGGCGCGAAAGTGTTTGCAAACCTGCTTGGCGGTGAATTTGGCGGGCCGGTCATCCCGATCAATCCGAAATATGATAGCGTCAGCGGCAAGAAATGCCTGCCGACGATTGCCGATTATGACGGCGATATCGACCTTGCGATCATCGCCACGCCTGCCGCCACGATCCCCGGCATTATCCATGAATGCGGCGAACAGGGCATCAAGAACGCGATTGTCCTGTCGGCAGGATTTCGGGAAACCGGGACCGATGGCAAGGCCTTGGAGGTCAAGCTGCTGGAGGCGGCGCGCCGGGCTGGCATCCGCTTCATGGGGCCAAACTGCGTCGGGCTGGTGCGGCCATGGCTTGGCATGAACGCCACATTCCTGCGCAGCGGCACACCCAAGGGGAAGTTGGCGTTGGTGTCACAATCCGGCGCGCTGTGCGCTGCGATTTCAGACTGGGCCGAGCCACATGACTTAGGCTTTTCCGCCCTTGTATCGCTGGGCAATTCGTCAAATATCGACTTTGGCGATGTGCTGCATTTTCTGGCCAATGACCCGAAGACCGACGCGATCCTGCTTTATGTCGAAGGCATTCAGAACGCGCAGTCTTTTTTAAGTGCGATGCGGACGGCGGCGCGCTCCAAGCCGGTGATCGTGTTGAAAACCGGGCGGCATGTTCAAAGCTCCAAGGCGGCCAGTACGCATACCGGGGCGCTTATCGGCTCGGACGCGGTGTTTGATGCGGCTTTGTCGCGAGGCGGTGCGGTGCGCGCCAACACGTTCGGGCAGTTGTTTGCCGCCGCTGAAATCCTGTCCGCTGGCAAGCGCGCGCGCGGCAATCGGTTGGGCATTGTCACCAATGGCGGCGGGGCCGGTGTGTTGGCGGCCGATCGCGCCGGGGATCTGAGGGTTGATATTCCGACCCCATCAGCGGCAACGATCAGCCAGCTTGATGCGGTTTTGCCAAGCTATTGGTCGCGCGCAAATCCGGTGGACGTGCTGGGGGCCGCAACCCCAGAGCAATATGGCGCGGCCGTGAAAGCCGCGATTGCCGACCGCAATTTTGACGGTGTTCTGGTGATGCTGACACCCCAGGCCATGACCGCCTCGACCGAGGTCGCGCAAGCGGTGATCGACACCCTACCCAGCCGCCTGACCAAGCCGGTGATCGCCTGCTGGATGGGCGAAACATCGGTGGCCGAGGGGCGCAGCCTGCTAAGTGCAAACGGCATACCGGATTTCACCACGCCCGAACGCGCGGTTGAGGCGTTTTCTTACCTCGCCCAGCATCAGCGGCACCGGAAATCGTCGCTGGAAATCCCTGGGCCACTGGCCAATCACAGCCTGCCCAATCTGGAAGGGGCCAGGATGATCGTTGAGGCCGCTTTGGCCGAAGACCGCACGATGCTGTCGGATATTGAATCAAAGGCGATCCTGCGGGCCTTTCACATCCCGATCAATATCACGCTTGAGGCCGAAACCGCCGCCGATGCGCTGGTTGCGGCGGAAACTTTGGGGTTTCCGGTTGCGATGAAAATCAACTCTCCGCAGATCTCCCATAAGTCGGATGTGAATGGTGTACGCCTTGGCATCATGACCGCCACTGACGTCAAACTGGCCTTCCGTGAGATCACCGAAGACGCCCGCGCGGCGCGGCCTGATGCCAAGATCCTTGGGGTGACGGTTGAACAGATGGCACGGGTGGAAGACGCCCGAGAATTGGTGATCGGTGCCAGTCGCGACCCGGTTTTCGGGCCTGTGATCATGTTTGGCGCCGGTGGCACGATGGTCGAGATTTTGCAGGACAACGCAGTTTCCCTGCCGCCCTTGAACGAGGTTCTGGCAAATCGGCTGATTGACCGCACCAAGGTCGCGCGCCTGCTGGAAGCATTTCGTGAACGCCCTGCGGTGGATCGGGCTGCGTTGGTTGATTTGCTGTTGAAGGTTTCGGATCTGATCTGCGAAATGCCCGATATTACCGAGCTTGATATCAACCCCGTGCTGGCCGGACCGGATGGCCTGATCGCGGTTGATGCCAGGATCGGTATTGCCCGTAGGCCCAGCAAGGACGGGCCTTATGACCATATGGCGATCCATCCCTATCCGCGCCATCTGGTGCGGCTGGATCACCTCGCCGATGGCTCACCGTTGACGATCCGGCCGGTCCGGCCTGAGGACGCGCAAAGCGAGCAGGCCTTCGTGCGCAACCTGTCGCCCGAAGCGCGGCAAATGCGGTTCATGGGGACGATGACCGAGCTGTCGCCCGAGATGCTGGCCCGGTTCACGCAGATAGACTATCGCCGGGAAATGGCCTTTGTCGCGATCACCCAGGAAGAGGGCCAACCACATCAGCAAGGTGTGGCGCGCTATGTGATCAACCCTGACAACAAGTCCTGCGAATTTGCCATCGTGGTCTCGGACGAGATCCAGCATCAGGGCGTCGGCACACGCCTGATGAAAGCCCTGATGGGGGCGGCGCGTGATCACGGGTTAAGCGTAATCGAAGGCACGGTTTTAAAGCGCAATACCAAGATGCTGCATCTGATGACCGACCTTGGTTTCACCATCACACCGCAGGCCGATGACCCTGATGTCGTGGTCGTAGATCGCTGGTTGTAAGGAACAGGACATGTTTGCGTTTATCTCCCATCCCGATTGTATGGACCATGATGCCGGGTTCTTTCATCCCGACACCGCTGAGCGGCTGTCAGCGATCAACAACCAGATGATTTCGTCGGGCCTTGATTTCGTGATCCGCCATTATGATGCGCCTTTGGTCGGCCCTGAACATCTGGCGCTGGTGCATGGCGCTGCG
>CAYXXQ010000042.1:0-15499 GCA_964469075.1 uncultured Rhodobacter sp. | reverse complement strand
AAGGTCGTAAGCAAACGGAAGACAGAGAACATGGCACTCAAGTCGTATAAGCCGACAACGCCAGGCCAGCGCGGGCTGGTTCTGATCGACCGTTCGGAGCTTTGGAAAGGCCGCCCGGTCAAGTCCCTCACTGAGGGTTTGACCAAAAATGGCGGACGGAACAACACCGGGCGGATTACAATGCGCCGCAAAGGCGGGGGGGCCAAGCGCCTTTACCGTATTGTGGACTTCAAACGCAGCAAGCTGGACATGCCGGCCACGGTTGAGCGGATCGAATATGACCCCAACCGCACCGCGTTCATCGCGCTGATCAAATACGAAGACGGCACCCAGAACTATATCCTGGCCCCACAGCGTCTTGCTGTTGGCGATCAGGTTCTGGCCTCTGCAAAGACCGACGTCAAACCGGGCAACGCGATGCCGTTCTCGGGCATGCCGATCGGCACCATCATTCACAACATCGAGCTGAAGCAAGGCAAAGGCGGGCAGATCGCACGCGCTGCCGGCACTTACGCGCAGTTCGTTGGTCGTGACGGTGGTTATGCGCAGATCCGCCTGTCCTCGGGGGAGCTGCGTCTGGTGCGTCAGGAATGCATGGCCACCGTTGGTGCCGTGTCAAACCCCGACAATTCAAACCAAAATCTCGGCAAGGCTGGTCGCAACCGTCACAAGGGCATCCGCCCCTCTGTGCGTGGTGTTGTTATGAACCCGGTCGATCACCCGCATGGTGGTGGTGAAGGCCGCACATCCGGCGGTCGCCATCCGGTTACCCCTTGGGGCAAACCAACCAAAGGTGCGCGGACCCGCAACAAGAAAAAAGCTTCCAGCAAGCTTATCCTGCGGTCGCGTCATGCCAAGAAGAAGGGTCGTTAAGATATGTCACGCTCTACATGGAAAGGCCCATTTGTAGATTCCTTTGTCCTCAAGAAAGCCGAGGCAGCACGGGAATCGGGCCGCAAAGATGTCATCAAAATCTGGTCACGCCGCTCCACCATTCTGCCCCAGTTCGTGGGTCTGACTTTTGGTGTCTACAACGGCAAAAAGCACATTCCTGTGCTGGTGTCTGAAGACATGATCGGTCAAAAATTCGGCGAATACAGCCCGACCCGTACTTACTACGGTCATGCTGCCGACAAAAAAGCGAAGCGGAAATAAGTCATGGGCAAAGCGAAATCACCTCGCCGCGTGGCGGATAACGAAGCGATGGCTGTGTCGCGCATGTTGCGCACATCCCCGCAAAAACTGAACCTTGTGGCTCAGATGATCCGTGGCAAGAAAGTGGAAAAGGCCCTGGCCGATCTGACTTTCTCAAAGAAACGGATTTCCGATGACGTTCTGAAAACACTTCAGTCGGCCATCGCAAATGCTGAAAACAACCACGGCCTGGATGTCGACGATCTGATCGTTGCCGAAGCCTGGGTTGGCAAAAACCTGACCTTGAAACGTGGTCGCCCCCGCGCCCGTGGCCGGTTTGGCAAGATCCTGAAGCCGTTCGCTCAGGTCACGATCAAAGTGCGCCAGGTTGCAGAGGAGCAAGCATAATGGGTCAGAAAATCAATCCGATCGGCTTCCGCGTTCAGGTCAACCGCACCTGGGACAGCCGCTGGTTCGCAAACAGCAAGGATTTCGGTGATCTTCTTCTGGAAGATGTGAAAATGCGCGACTTCATCAAGAAGGAATGCGTTCAGTCCGGGATTTCCCGCGTCATCATCGAGCGTCCGCACAAGAAATGCCGGGTCACGATCCACGCGGCACGTCCGGGTGTGATCATCGGCAAAAAAGGCGCTGACATCGAAGTTCTGCGCAAGAAACTGGCAAATCTTACCGCCAGCGAATTGCACCTGAACATCGTCGAAGTCCGCAAGCCCGAGCTTGACGCCCAACTGGTCGCCGAAAGCGTCGCCCAGCAGCTTGAGCGTCGTGTATCGTTCCGTCGTGCGATGAAACGCGCGGTTCAGAACGCCATGCGCATGGGTGCCCTTGGCATCCGGATCAACGTGGCTGGCCGTCTTGGTGGTGCTGAAATCGCGCGGACCGAATGGTATCGTGAAGGCCGCGTGCCTTTGCACACACTTCGCGCCGATATCGACTACGCAACGCAGGAAGCTCTGACCGCCTATGGGATCATCGGCATCAAGGTCTGGATCTTCAAAGGTGAGATCATGGAACATGATCCGCAAGCGCGTGACCGTAAGGCACAGGAACTGCAAGACGGGGGTGGGCCGCGTCCGCAGCGTCGCTGATCGGACACCGCCTCTAGAGGAGAAGTATTATGCTTTCACCAAAGCGTACAAAATTCCGCAAAGCTTTCAAAGGCCGCATCCACGGCCAGGCAAAGGGCGGAACCGACCTGAATTTTGGTCACTACGGCCTGAAAACGATCGAGCCCGAGCGGATCACCGCCCGCCAGATCGAGGCCGCACGTCGCGCCATGACGCGTCACATGAAACGTCAGGGCCGCGTCTGGATCCGGATTTTCCCGGACCTGCCGGTGACCAAAAAACCAACCGAAGTTCGGATGGGTAAAGGCAAAGGCTCGGTCGAGTTTTGGGCAGCCAAAGTCAAACCCGGCCGCATCATGTTCGAAATCGACGGCGTGACCGAAGAAGTCGCCCGCGAAGCCCTGCGCCTTGCCGCGATGAAACTGCCGGTAAAATGCCGGTTCGTTCAACGCGAAGACTGGTAATCCCGCCGTTCCCTCTGGGGACGACGGCGAAAGTGCACCGCAAGAAATAAAGAAAACCCCCGTCGTGAAATCGACGGGGGTTTTTGGCTTTGTGGGGCGCACAGATAGGGCAGCACGGAGCGCCTTGGTTTCCGGCGCTGGTATGTCCACATTGAAGATAATCACTCGCCGTAAAACACCTCCCAAAGCATTTCCATTGCGACGCAACCCCTGCGAGTTTAGGCTTCCCTGTTTCAAGATCTTTTTATCGATTTTGCTTGCACGTCAGGCCGACAGCCAAAGGAGTGGTTATGAAATCAAGGGTTCTCGGGCCAATTTCGGCTCTTGTTTTGGGGTGCTTTCCCGTCGATCCGGCGTTAGCGCAAGGCTTGAACAATTCTTCCAAGCGGTTTGTGTCTCCGGCTGAAATCAAACGGTCGGATTGGGCGAAGCCCAGAGAAATGGCGCGGACCTGGAGGGCGGCGATTGTCCGGGTTCCCACCGGCAAGGGACGTTCCAAGTCAATATCGACTGCCGCCCTTGCGAACTGGATTCCGCGTGACGGTGGCAAGGTGCCTGCCGTTATCTATATGCACGGCTGTTCCGGTCTCTGGAGTGGCTCGAAATATCGGGTGAAGCTGATGGCGGACCTTGGGTTTGTTGTCGTGGCACCAGCCAGTTTTGCACGGCAGAAATATGCGCAATCCTGTGATGTGAAAACCAATAACGCCGACATGTTTCGCGATGTCTTGCGCCTGCGCCAGGCCGATGCGAGTTTTGCGGTGCAGCAGCTTCGAAAACTGCCGTTTGTGGATCAGAAAAAGGTGGTTCTGATGGGCCTCAGTCAGGGTGGCGTTACAGCGGCAACTTATAAGTCGGGGTCGGGGAAAACCAAGGTAACGCACCGCATCATCGAGGGGTGGACCTGTAACGCCTGGTGGCCCGAGTATGATGGGCTAAAGGCCAGCCGCTCAGAGCCGGTGATCTCATTTGTGGGGGCGAATGATCCTTGGTATCAAACCAAATGGGTGAAGGGCCATTGCGGGACCAAGATGAAACGCAACAATGGCAGCGTTTCGGTGGTTTTTCGCCAAGGCAAACTGGCGCGAACGCACGAATTGCTTGAACACAGCGCCGCACGTACTGCGCTGAAGGCGTTCCTTCAGGCGCAAGGTCTGATCACGGAAAAGTAAAAAGCGCAGCGCTACATCTTATCCGAAAGCCAATGAACCAAGGTTTTAGCTTTTGCAGCACAGACTTCTGGCCGACATAAATTGCCAGACGAAAGGTCACTCGCTGCACCCTGCGTACGGGCGCTTGCACGGCCAGACGACCGGCTTCAAACCGCTGACGTGTTTATCCGAAACGCAGCAACCGAATACTCCGCAATCCACTGTTCTTTACCGGGGGCAAAATGCGAAGGTAGATCAGCGGAAATCCATAGGCCATAAAGCCTGCCAGAAAGATCGTAAGCGAGGCTTAGACCCCACCTTCCCTTGTTTCTGCTGATCTGCGATTCATGCGCTTGATTTGGATTGGCAGGGAGTTTCTCCATGGAGCGCTCAACGGAGTTTCTCGGCGAGATTGATATGATTGTTGGCCCTCGTGGCCATCGACGTTGGCCGGATGAACTGAAGGCGCGGATCGTTGCGGATCGCCGATCTTCTGACCGGGCTGACCGACGCCCGCAAAACTTGGGGGTTCGGGCTGTGCTTTCTACATCTGCGCAACGTGAAGGGGCACCCATGGAACCACAAACGCGTTTATCCCGCTGGCCGTCAGGTGATTGCCTGCAATCACCGTCAGGCGCATCCATTGCGAGCTTGAGCTGAATTTGCGCCCTCTCGTGGTTTGAAGGCAAACCACTGACAGGTAACAGATCAAACCCCGCAAGCGGTTGAAACGAGACAAACCAGATGCACTGGTGGTGCCGGATGCGCCCAACGTGACCTGGTCGATGGACTTCATGGCTGATCGGCTCGGCCCCTCTCGGCAGCATGCTTTGCATGCGCCTGCCGGGCAATGGATGGTCGTGCGTTTCGGTTGCTGAACGTGCTGGATGATTTTAACCGCGAAGGGTTGGGGATCGAGATCGATTTTTCATTGCCAGCAGAACGGGTCATCCGGAGCCTTGACCGCATCATCGAATGGCGCGGAAAACCCGGGACTATTCGGGTTGATAATGGCCCTGAATACATCAGTGAAAAGCTGATGAAATGGGCAGAGAAACATGGGGTTACCATCCAGCATATCCAACCCGGTCAGCCGCAGCAGAACGCCTATATCGAGCGTTACAACCGCACCGTCCGGCACGAATGGCTCGACCAATACATCATCGAAAGCATCGAGGAGGCTCAAGACTTCGCCACACAATGGCTACGGACATATAACAACGACCGCCCGAACATGGGCATCGGCGGCATCACACCCGCCCAGAAACTGAAAATGGCCGCATAAGTTCTACGAATGCACCCCACTAAAAATGGGGGGATTACCGATGGACGACTTCGGCCTCTGGCTGAAGGAGAAGCGTAGCCGGGTCTCCGCCAAAGCCCGCCTTGGCGAAAAGCTCAGCTATATCAGCCGTCACTGGGACGGGTTGCAGGTCTTTCTGACCGATGGACGGGTCGAGATCGATAGCAATCCAGTCGAGCGCACAATCCGCCCGATTGCCCTTAACAGAAAGAATGCGCTGTTTGCAGGCCACGACGAGGGCGGCAAAAACTGGGGCCGCATCGCGTCATTGATAGAGACGTGTAAGCTTAACCGCATCGAGCCCTTCGCCTATCTCAAGGCCACCCTTGAGGCTATTGCATCAGGCCATCCCGCCGATCAAATTGACAACCTGATGCCGTGGGCCTTCAAACAAGCGTAAAGATGAAATCTGGACGGGGTGTACGTTCCGCTTACGGGGCTTTTTGCGTTTGTGCACGATCAGCAGCAGCGTCGTATGCACCACCGTTGAAACCATCCCGCAGAACTGGTATATGACTCAGTCATACCGTGGAGGCGCAGATGACCGTTAAAACCACCCTCAGCTTTACCGACCGACATCACCATTTCCTCTCCGAAAAGGCCGGGCAGGGCGTGTTCGCGACCCAAAGCGCCGCTGTGGCGGCAGCCCTTGAACAGATGATGCAGGATGAACAGGAACGTGACGTGGCGCTCGAAGCACTCACGCAGGAAGTTCGCGCCCGGATGGAAACGCCGCGTTCAGCGTTCATTGACCAGGATGACGTGTTCGCCGCCGCAGGCGCCAGCATCGGGGTGGCACGCGGCGCGTGAACTACCCCGCATCCGGGTCCATCCTCTCGTCGCCCGTGACCTTGATGCTATCACCCACTGGATCCTCGACTATGCCGGGCCCAACGCAGCCGCCGGCAAGTTGGCCAAGATCGAAGCGGCCATCGGCACACTGAAGGCCACGCCGCACAAGGGAAGCCTCCGCGATGGAATCGCCCATGGCCTGCGTGCCATCCCGGCAGGCCGCAAAGCCGTCGTTGCGTTCGTGGTTGATGATGATGCCGGCGAAGTGCTGATCTACGCTGTCACTTATGGTGGCGCGGATTGGGCCATGCGCAGTAGCGCGCGCAGCCGGTGACGGCGCAGATGCCACCGATCTATTCGAAGGGGTCCTCTGATGGAATTTGTCTTTTACGATCTTGAGACGAGCTATTGTCAAATCTGGTGTTTGATGTTTGTGGGTCATGCGGCGATCTGATCGGTTTTGGTGGTTTCGATTCCGTCTTTGAAGCTGACGCCATTGATGACCTTAGCCAGATAATCAAAGCCGCGTAGTTTCCTCCAGTTTTGCTCGGCGCATTGCCCCAGCTTGAACATCATGTGCAGCATGCCATCGCGTGACAGGCAGCCTTTGGCGCGTTTCGTGCGATGCCTGATAGTGGTGAAAGCAGATCCGATGGGGTTGCTGGTGCGGATACTCTGCCAATGTTGGGCGGGGAAATCGAAAAACGCCATCAGCTCCTCACGATCTCTTTGCAGGCACAATGCGGCCTTGGGGTATTTGGGTTCGTAGATTTTGATAAAGAGATCGAATGCCTTTTCTGCATCAGCCTTGGTCTCGGCTTGCCAGATATCGTGCAGCGTGGCTTTGGCCTTTGGCTGGGACAGTTTGGGCAGGCAGTGGCACCGCGGATGGAAACCCAACACAGGCGGCCTTCTTCGATCTGCAGGCAGGCGATCCGGAGGCCTTGATGCAGGCCGATGACGCGACGCTGTTCCAGGCTGTCGACGGCACGCCCCAGATCATCCGGAGCATCGGGACCAACAAGATGCCGTCGCTGTTTCCAATTGCCAATCCAGATCCAGACCACATACGCAAAGCAGCCCTGATTGCTGCGAACCCCGCCTTTCGCGCAAGGGTCGGGCAGGCCATGGCCGCTCGCTATCTCAAAGATCCGGATGCGCCGCCACCACCGGTCGAAAAACAGATCTATGGCGGGTTCTATGCCAAGGGTGATCGCGATCTCCTTGCCGAGTTTCAGCATGCCGATTGGCCGCGACGGCAGGAGATCGTTGATCTTCTAACCGATTCCCGATTGCGTCAGCTTGGCCGCAGACTGATTGCCTTCTATGCGCCCAGCGCCATGACAGCGGATGAGGCCGCGCAGGTTAAAACCTTCCTTCACGAACGGTGGACTGCCCCGGATGCTCCTGAAATCGAGTGGACGACCATCGCATCCGCAACGCGTGCCGTCGCCGAGCTGCGTGCGGTGCCGGAAGCGGATCACGCGACACTCAATGACATCGCTGAATTCATCCAGCAGATTAGCCACACGTAAGCAGCTCCATGACACGAATGGAAGTTTTTGCAGCCTCGGCCCGAGGTGCAGAATTGCGCCCTTTTCCGTCCGCGACAAACGGCGCTAACGCATACCACCATTCATGCGCAGTGACATATCGGTGCAGCGTTGTTTCCAGTTCCTAGCATGATCGGAAGTGGTGTGATTGCAGCACCCTTCGATGCGTCCGTTGAACCGCTTAACCATGCCGTTGGTTTGGGGTGTGGCTGCGATCCCCGACGCTGTCCCGCTTGCATCATTTGTAAATGGTTTGGGCGCACGCAGGTACATTCCCTTGATAGAGAAGAAGATCAACGCTCAGGATCAGGCACCGCCGCTGGCCTTATGGGACCTGCCGCCTGCGTTCTCGACATTGCGATGACTGATGGTACTTGGGCTTCTATAGCGGGCGGTACCCGCATTCATTGCAAGACAAAAAAATACACGTCAAGGTTTCCTCAACCTGCCGGTGCCTGAAGCGGTAGTGGCTTGGACCAAGGCGGAATTCCACTTAAAAACGCCTGGGGCAAGTTCAGATAGACCGAACCACTTCTAGCTAACCGCTGACCTCATAGCATCCCACACAGAAGATATGGCGTGGCGTCCTCGGCTTTGTGCTGTATAATCTTGTTTGCAACTAAGACGATGTCCCAAAGTTACGATCTGACTTGGATTTTGTCTTCTACCCGCAGGCTGAGGTCCGAATTGGTTAAAAACACAACGCGCGATGCCTTGCCGAAAACGACCCCGGTCACCGGTCGCAATAGCCTGGTTGCAGTGCCGGAGCAGGCAACGGTCGTATCGCCTGCGCGCAAGACGCGGCTGGGATTGTTTGCCGGTGCGTTCTTCGCACTTGCGCTTGGCTTGATGTGGTGGGGGTTTGGCGGCGGCGGGGCACCTGCGGTCTTGGTGGAAACGCTTGTGCCGGGGCCGGTTCGCCGGGTCTTGGCGGTCAGTGGACGGACGGCAACCGATGTCCGTTCGGATATCGTCTCGTCGGTGTCGGCCCGGGTTTTGTCGGTCAACGCACTGGAGGGGGATATCGTCGAGGTCGGCGCGCCGCTGGTGGACTTGGATGATACTCAGCAGCAAACCGCAGTTCGCCAGGTGCTGGCCGCGCTCGACGCAGCAATTTTGACGCAGCAGAGCGCCGCGGCGGATCGTGATCGCGCGATGGCCCTTCGTGAAACGATTTCGTCCGTTGCCCTTGCCGATGCAGATCAGGCGCTGGCGCTGGCCGCGTTGGAGGTGGATCGCCAGCGAGCGGCGCTGGATCAGGCGCGGCTCAGGCTGCCCGATTATCGGATTACCGCGCCGATCGGCGGCGTTGTACTGAGCCGGTCGGTCGAGCTCGGTGATCTGGTCACGCCGACAAATATCCTGATGCGGCTGGCGAAACTGGACGGTTTGCATGTCGAGGTTCAGGTTGATGAGATCTACACAAGCGCAATCCGGGTTGGTCAAACGGCGCAATTGCAGCTTGCTGGTCGCAGCGATGTTATGGCCGGAAAGGTCGCTTTTGTTGCATCCGAAGTGGACGAGGTGACCGGCAGTATGCGGGTCAAGTTGTCGTTTGATACGCCGCCTGAGGCGCAGATCGGATTGACGACCGTGGCGAATATTTTGATTGATGAGGCTGCGGCGACGCTGACCGTGCCGCGGCGGGCCTTTGTCGAGGACGGCGCAGGCATGGCGGTGTTCGTGCTGCGTGACGGGCGGGCCAGCTTGACGCCGATCACCTATATCGACTGGCCTGCCGAACGGGTCGAGGTGATTTCGGGATTGGCCACTGGCGACAAGGTTATTGTGTCGGTTGAAGGGATCAAGGACGGTCAATTGCTGGCCGAAAAAGACACTCCAACGACGATGGATTGAGCCGATGCGCTATGGTCTGAAAATCGCTCTGCGGTATTTGACATCCAGCCTATCACAGACCGGCCTGTTGGTTCTGGGCGTGGCCGTCGCGGTTTTCATCTTCATTTTCATGAGCGCGCTGATCGGCGGGTTGGCCGATCTGATGGTGAACCGCACGCTTGGCAGTCTGGCGCATGTGACGATCACCGCCAAAGACAGCGACCTGCCGCAGCTTGATCCGGCAACCGGGGTGAGCGTTCTTTTGGCGCGGCAGAAATCTACCCGCGCGGAAACCGGGATACTTGATGCGGTACCATTGTTGGCGGTGATCGAACAGGTACGCGGCGTGGCGGCAAGTTCGATGCAGATCACCGGCGGCGCGGTTCTGGTTCGGGCTGAGCGGGTGCGACAGGTCAGTGTCACCGGTCTTTCGCCGGATCGTATTACCGCGATTGTGCCTTTTGATCGCTATTTGCAGCAAGGATCGCTGGCCCTGTCGGGGAACGCGGTGTTGATCGGGGCGACGCTGGCCGATGAGATGAACCTGTCGGTCGACAGCCCGGTGACGCTGCGCACCGACAAGGGAAATACCGTTACGCTTTATGTTTCCGGCATCTTTTTCACTGGCATAGGACAGGTCGATTCCGCTTCGATTTACCTTGATATCGCAACGGCCCGCAGCTTGTTTGACACACCCAACGCGGTATCGCGGATCGAATTGAAGCTGGTCGATCTCTTTGACGCGGAACGGGTTGCCAACCGGATCAGGGCCACAACTGGGCTTGATGCGACGCCTTGGACCTCGTCCGCCGAACAGCTTTACGAGGGACTTAAAGCGCAGTCGAATACCGGGCTGATCCTGAAAGCGTTTGCATTGGTGACCATCGTGATCGGGGTTGCCTCGTCATTGATGCTGTCAACTTACCGCCGACGGCCCGAGATCGGCATCATGTGCGCGATGGGGGCGACGCAGGCGTTCATCCTGTTTGTCTTCGTGGTGCAAGGGGCAATCATCGGCATTCTCGGCGGCCTGGTCGGGTCGGTACTGGGGTTTGCCGTGCTTGCCCCGCTGACGCCGGTTGGCGAAGTCGGATCAGGGCAATTGCCGATTGATGTGGCGCAAGGGTCGATCGGTCTGGCCATTTTGCTGACCACGATTGGCGCGACGCTGGCGGCGATCTTGCCGGCGCGCGCCGCCTCGCGGATTGATCCGGTGGAAGCGATTGGCCAATGACCCGGCACAGCACTGGCGATGAGTCGCTTCTGGAATTGCGAGACCTGACCAAGACCTTTGGCACCGGCGATAGCGCGACGCATGTTCTGAAGGGTCTGAACCTGACCCTTCCCAAGGGCGGAATGATCGCGCTGCTTGGTGTTTCGGGGTCGGGCAAAAGTACTTTGCTGAACATCCTTGGCACGCTGCTAAGGCCAAGTTCCGGGGCGTTCACGATGCTGGGGCAGGATCTGTTCAGCGCCGACGATGCCACGTTGACCGATTTTCGCAATCGCCATATCGGCTTTGTGTTTCAGTTCCACAACCTGCTGCCGGATTTCACCGCGCTTGAGAACGTGATCTTCCCGACCGCCGTGCGCGACGGGGTGGAGCGCCCGGAGGCGCGGCGCCGGGGTGCCGATCTGTTGGACCGCGTCGGCCTGAGTGATCGCGCGAATTATCGTGCATCCAAGCTGTCGGGGGGGCAGAAACAGCGGGTGGCGGTTGCGCGGGCGCTGATGAATACGCCGGAACTAATCCTGGCGGATGAGCCGACCGGCAATCTTGACACGGCGTCCGCCGGGCAGGTGATGGACCTGCTGAAGTCGGTGAACGCCGATGACAAGACCACGTTTCTGATTTCCACCCATGATGAAAAGATCGCGGCGCTGTGTTCTTACCAGATCGAAATCAGGGATGGCCGGATTGCCTGGTGAGGGATTGCAGTGGCGCCCTTTCGCGGATCAGCAGCAGAACGCCCGCGCCAACGATGTCAGACAAGAGCGAGCCTGAGATGACCCCGATGCGCACCAGTGTCTGATGTTCAGGATCGACGTAAGCCAATGCGCCGATGAACAACGACATGGTAAAGCCGATCCCCGCCAGCAGCGACACGCCGTAATGGGCCATGCTGGCGTGTTTGGGCGGTGCCGCCAGCCCCATGCGGATCGCGCCATAGGCAAAGCCGAACACGCCGATCTGTTTGCCGACAAACAGGCCCAGCATGATCGCCAGCGACAAGAGTGCGGTCAGTTGTGCCAGATCAAACCCGTCCAGCGGCACACCGGCATTGGCATAGGCAAACAGCGGCATGACCAGAAAGGCAACCCAGCCGTGCAAGCCGTGCTCGGTCACTTTCGCGGGCGAATAGCCCTTGTCGTTAGCGCGCAGCTGGATGGCAATCCGGCGCGACAGCGATGTCATCTCCAAGGTTTTGAAAGGCAAGTCGATCTCGCGGTCGATCGGTCTGGTGTGGCGAAAAAGCTCGGGGCGATCAACGGCACTGGCCGATCTGGCGGAGGTAACCCGCGCGGTTGTGCGCAAAGCGTTCGAAGAACTAATCCTTGAAACCTGAGGGACAAGGCGCCTGCCAGTCATCGTTGTATCGTACATGCTCAGATCAGCGGATCATGCGCCCATTGCAAAAGCGCCTGGCGTTGGCGGGCTCTGCAAAACACGTCGCCGGGATAACAATTGGCGCGGACTTGCCCCGCATGCCGGGCAAAACTTTTCCATCGTTTGATCTGGATCTGGTCGATATCGTCCAGACGACGGCCCAGAAAGTACCTACAATACCATTGGAACCAACCGCGCGGATCTGGTCCGTAAATCCAGCCCTTGCGCTGCCAGACACCCAGCGATTGGCGGCTTTTGACACCAAAGTAATTCAGGTCCGGGTCTGGCCTGAGGCTGGTCTTGGCATTCTGAAACCAATCCACAGGCAATTCTGAGGTGCAATCGTTTAGGTAACAGCCCTCAAACACCCCCATTTCAAGCATTTGCCGGGGTGTTTTCGCGGGCTTGAAATCAGCGGCGAAGTTTTCCCCCTCCGGTTCTGATAGGGTGTAGCAATAACCGCTTTGCATCTTGTCGTTGACGATTATCCTTTGTTGAATGCCCATGATCGCGATCCGTCAAATCTGCTGTAAACGCCGCAACGCCCTGCCAACATGGCAGGGCGCGCAAGCATAATTCAAGCTTACATGCAGGTCGGTGCGTTTCCGGGCAGGATAACCTTGTCGATCACGTGGATGACGCCGTTATCGGCCACGATATCCGCGATCACGACATTCGCCATCGTGCTGGTCCCGTCATCCAGCATTACGCCGTCGCTCGATTTGGTAACGCAGACCTTTGCGCCGTCAAGCAAGGTGCCAACACCGCTGGTTCCCGTGCCGATATCGCCGGACATCACTGCGCCGCTGACCACATGGTACAACAACACATTGGTCAGATCGCCCTTCATTTCGGGTTTCAGCAGGGTTTCGACGGTGCCTTCAGGCAGGGCCGCGAATGCGTCGTTCACCGGGGCAAAAACCGTGAAGGGGCCGGGGCCGGACAGGGTTTCGGCCAGGCCTGCGGCGGTGACAGCGGCCACAAGCGTGGTGAACCGTTCATCACCGGCGGCAATTTCAACGATGTTGTCGGCATTTGCGGCAGCAGAAACGAGGCTGAGTGCGAGTGCGGCGGCGGTGGCTTTCAGTGTGGTTTTCATTTGGTATCTCCGTTGTACCGGACGCTTCTGTCCGGTTTGATTTGCTGTTGGTGATAGTGATACGGTGGGGATCATGGCTTGGTTCACACGGTCACAGGAACGTGAATTGGCCGGGTGTATCTTGTTGATAAAAAAGAAAGACCGCCGAAACTGTGGCGGTCTTTCAAGCAGGGACTAACGAAGCGATCTGGCGTCAGATACGAAATAGGGGTTGCAGCAGACGCGGTATCAAAGTGTTGAAGCGCAACGGTGCGTCGGTGGCGGCAAGGCAGATGCAGGGCGGCCCTGGATCGGCGGTCGGTGTATGCTCGAGCGCCTGATCGGCCACTTCAAGATCGCCAACGCCGAACCGCCCGGTATCATCGCTGAAGCTGCCTTGCAGAACCAATGTCAGTTCCAGACCCTTATGGCTGTGCTCGGGCACCGCTTGACCCGGCGGAATATAAAACAGCCGGGTCGAGCCGTCGCGATCCGAGGTAAGAATGCTTTGCCGGACGCCCAGCCCCAGCGATTTCCATCGGATCGGTTTGCCCTTCAGGGCTTGCATCACCGGGCCGGGATAAACGCCCATGCGCTGATAGGTCTGCTCTGCCGTGAATGATGTATCCAGCCGGTCCAGAATACTGGATTTCAGGCCTTCGGAAACGGCCTCGCCCGCACCGGAGTCCAGAACGGCCCCGCCAACAGCCTGATGCGCTTCATAGGAGGCGCGGCAGTCCAGACACAGCGAGATATGGGCCGCCACGACCAGCGCATAGGGCTGCGGCAGGCTGCCGGTCGCATAGGCGGCCAGCATGGCGTCGGGGGTATGATGGTTGATTGCGGTCATGTTAACACAGTCCCTTCAATTCGTGGCGCAATCGTTCCAGTCCCAGCCGGATACGCGATTTTATTGTGCCAAGGGGCAGGCCGGTCTGGGCGGTGATCTCTTGATGCGTGAGGTCGCCTAGGTAGGCCTTTTCGATGATGTCGCGCTGGTCTGGTTTCAGCCGTTCCAGCGCCTGTTTCAACTGACCGGCCTCCTGATCAACAGCCAGGATCTGGCTTGCATCAGGTTCTGCGCCGGGGTCTTCGCCTAATTCTTCGGGTAGGGGGCGACGCTCTTTGCGGATCATGTCGATCTGACGGTTTCGTGCGATCTGGTAGACCCATGCCGAGACCTGCGCGCGCGCCGGATCAAATTGCCCGGCCTTGCGCCAGACCGTCAGCATGACATCCTGAACGATTTCTTCCGCCTGCCCTGAGCCGGTGCCAGAGCGCATGATGAAACCTTTCAGGCGCGGCGCAAAATGGTCGAACAAAGCTGCGAAGGCTGTCCGGTCACGATTGTCGCGCACTGCCAGCATCCAGGTTGTTTGCAGCGTGATCTCAAGGGGCGGTTGGGTCAGTTTTCTGATGTCCTTTTGCAACCCTGCAACAGGGTCCCGGTCGGCTGGGTCAGTATCGAGGCTTGCAATCATCATAGCTCCAATACGCATATCAAAGGAACCTGGATCATTTTTGATCCGATTTTTCTTTTGCTCCGTATCCCTTGCATAAAACCGACCGGAGCCAGAGGTAGTGGGTCACTTTGAAATTCGTTTCTTGTAAGGCCCGCGTTTTTTAGGCGCTTCCTCGTTTGCATCAATTATAGCAACCAGATCGGAAATATCCCAGAGACGGTCCGTTAGACCGGCTTCCATTGCAGGCGTCACTTTCAAAGTCTGGTGAACCTTCACGAAGTTGTAGTACATGAAGTGCAGCGCAACCGCATGCATGTGGTTTTCAACCTTCTTGATGAAACCGTTGGTCAAGCGGGTAAACCGGCGCATGTGCATCCGCATCGTCAGATTCTGGCGCTCAACATGCGAGGTCGAAACCATCCGCCTTGGTCCTGGCAGTCTCAGCCGCCGCTGCCATCTCGTAATAGGCTGACCCTGCGTCGATCGCCGCCCCACCGAGCTTTAGCGCCAGCGCATCCATCCCCGGCACATCCCGGAATCCGGCGGCAATCTTGTGCAGAAAGTCCGCCCATTTCTTCTGGATGCCCGCCAGCATCCGCAGCCAGCCGGTCTCGACCGTGATCCAGACAGTGGCCAGCGACAAACCAAGCGATTTACCGCCAAGCTTGATCCGCTCCCAAACCTCCACGGCGACGTTTTTCAAAAGGCCCATGGCTGCACCAAACCCACCGGCACCGCTGACCAGACGACCAAACCAATAGACCAGCTCACCAGCCCCGACGATCAGTGCGCCGATGCCGGTGCGGATGAGTGCTCCGCGCATCACCACCAGTGCCGTCGCGAGCCCGCGTACTGACAGGGCCGCCACTGCAAATCCAGCCACCCCACGACCGGCGAGGAAGGCCGCGAACGTAGCGGCGTAGGTGGCAAGGCGGCCGATGTTGTCGAACAGCACCTTGATGGCAATGCCAAGCGGTCCGGTTCGACTGGCCACAGCCGCCATGGCATTGGCGACAGCTTCAAGTGCCG
>CAYXXQ010000041.1:0-15677 GCA_964469075.1 uncultured Rhodobacter sp. | reverse complement strand
CCCCGGAAGAGGCGCATGCCGTCCGCGAAGATGCTATCGTGGCGACCGGGCGTTCTGATTATCCCAATCAAGTCAATAACGTACTGGGCTTTCCTTATCTGTTTCGCGGCGCGCTTGATATCCACGCGCGTTCCATCAATGACGAAATGAAAATCGCCTGTGCGCATGCACTGGCCGAGCTGGCGCGTCAGGATGTGCCGGACGAGGTGGCGATGGCATATGGTACGCAATTGTCGTTTGGCCGCGACTACATCATCCCGACGCCGTTTGACCCGCGCCTGATTTATGTCGTGCCACCGGCAGTTGCCAAGGCCGGAATGGACACCGGCGTTGCCCGCCGCCCGATCATTGATATGGAGGCGTATGAACTGTCGCTGAAGGCGCGGTTGGATCCGACAGCATCAATCCTGCATTCGCTTTATGTGCGGGCGAAAAACGCCCAGGCGCGGATGATCTTTGCTGAGGGCGATGATTTGCGGGTGCTGCGTGCGGCGGTGAACTACACAAGATCTGGCCTTGGTCAGGCAGTGGTGATTGATCGCGACGCCAGCGTGAAGCAGAAGTTACAGGATGCAGGCCTTGGCGATGCGTTTGACGAGCTTGAGGTGGTGAACGCCGCCAATACGCCGTATCTTGAAACCTATAAAGCGTTTCTTTACAACCGCTTGCAGCGACAAGGTTATGATCAACATGACTGTCACAAACTGGCCTCCCGCGATCGGCATGTTTTTGCGGCCCTGATGGTCGCGCATGGCCATGCGGATGGGATGGTGACGGGTGCAACGCGGAAATCGGCGCATGTGCTGGAACTGATCAATCATGTGTTTGACGCCAAACCATCTGACGGCACGGTGGGTGTGACGGCGGTTCTGCTGCGTGGGCGGTTGGTGCTGATCGCTGATACATTGGTGCATGAATGGCCCGAGGAAGAGGATCTGGCCGATATCGCCGAGCGTGCGGCGCATGTGGCGCGCAGCCTGGGGCTGGAACCACGGGTCGCCTTTGTCAGCTTTTCCAACTTCGGCTATCCGGTGTCCGAACGGGCGGAGAAAATGCATATCGCCAGCGACGTTCTGGATCGGCGCGGCGTTGATTTTGAATATGATGGCGAGATGACGGCGGATGTCGCCCTTAACCCTGATGTGATGAAGCAATATCCGTTTTGTCGGCTGTCTGGGCCTGCGAATATTCTAGTGGTGCCCGCGCGGCACTCGGCCTCGATCTCGGTCAAGTTGTTGCAGGAAATGGGCGGGGCGACGGTGATTGGGCCGATCCTGACCGGTTTGGAAAAATCGGTGCAGCTATGTGCGACCACAGCGACGGAAACCGATATTCTGCACATGGCGGTAATGGCGGCCTGCAAGGTGGCGTAAATGACGATCTTTAATCTTGGGTCGATCAATGTCGACCATTTCTACGATGTGCCGCATCTGCCCGGCCCCGGTGAAACGCTGGCGGCGACCGGCCATCATGTCGGGCTTGGGGGCAAGGGGGCCAATCAGTCGATTGCGGCGGCCAGTGGCGGGGCCAATGTGGTGCATATTGGCGCGGTTGGCACCGATGGCGATTGGGCGGTTGATGCGCTGCGCAAACGGCGGGTCAATACCGATCATGTTGCGGTGCTGGACATGCCGACGGGCCACGCGATCATCAATGTCGATCAGGCCGGCGAAAACACCATCGTGATTTTCAGCGCGGCGAATGCGGCGCAGGACGCAACAAGGATCAACGCGGCCTTGGAACAGGCCGTCGTTGGCGATGTTCTGCTGTTGCAAAACGAAACCAACCTGGCCGAAGCCACGGCCGAGGTGGCGCAGAACCGGCAAATGCGGGTGGTTTATTCGGCAGCCCCGTTTGATGCCGAGATGGCGATGGATATGCTGCCTTTCACCAATCTTCTGGTAGTGAACGAGGTTGAGGCGCAGCAATTGTCAAAGACCCTGGGCGTGTCGCCAGCCCATCTGCCTGTGCCCGAGGTGTTGATCACCCGGGGGTCTGAGGGTGCTGTTTACCGCTCCGGCGGCAAGGAAATTGCGGTGCCTGCTTTTGCGGTGAAGGCGGTTGATACCACCGGGGCCGGGGACACCTATCTGGGGTTTTTCGTCGCCGGGCTTGATGCCGGAATGGACGTCAAAGGTGCGATGACATTTGCCGCTGCCGGGGCGGCAATTCAAGTGACAAGGCCCGGAACGGCGGATGCCATACCGGGCCTGACTGAAGTTAAAGCTTTTCTTGAAGAGCGGCTTATAAACAGTTGATGTCAGCTGGTCATGCCGTCCCAGAAGGATTTGACTTTGCTGAAGAAATTCTTTCCCTCGGGGTGGTTGTCAGAACCAAGTTCGTCAAACTCTTTCAGCAGTTCTTTTTGCCGCGCGGTCAGGTTGACCGGGGTTTCAATCGCCAGTTCGATGTATAGATCGCCCGCCGGGCCGCCGCGCAAAGCGGGCATGCCTTTACTGCGCAGGCGCATCTGTTTGCCGGATTGGCTGCCCGCAGGGATTTTCACCCGGCTGCGTCCGCCATCAATCGTCGGCGCTTCGATTTCGCCGCCAAGGGCTGCGGTGGCGAAGCTGACGGGGATACGGCAAAACAGATTCTGGTTTTCACGCTCAAAGATCTGGTGATCGCGCACTTCGATGAAGATATACAGATCGCCAGACGGGCCACCGCGCAATCCGGCCTCGCCCTCGCCTGAAAGACGGATGCGGGTGCCGGTTTCGACCCCTGCTGGGATGTTAACGGAAAGGGAGCGTTCTTTCTGCGTGCGCCCAGCCCCCGCACAGGAGCCGCAGGGGTTGTTGATGATCTGGCCGCGACCTGAACAGGTCGGGCAGGTGCGTTCAACGGTGAAGAAGCCTTGTTGTGCGCGGACTTTGCCCATGCCCGAACAGGTCGGGCAATTGCTGGGTTCCGCCCCGCCTTCGGCCCCGGTGCCATGACAGGCATCGCAAGCGACCGAGCTTTGTACCGAAATGGTTTTCTGCTTGCCGGTAAACGCGTCTTCCAGGGAGACCCGCAAGTTATAGCGCAGGTCAGACCCGCGTGAGGCCCGTTGCGGCCCGCCACGGCCACCGCCGCCCATGAAGTCGCCGAACAGGTCTTCGAATACATCGGAAAAGGCTGATGAGAAGTCAGCGCCGCCGCCCCGTTGGAACCCTTGCGGTCCACCGCCGCCGCCTTCAAACGCGGCATGGCCATAACGGTCATAGGCGGCCTTTTTTTCGGCATCCTTCAGGATTTCGTAGGCTTCGTTCACTTCTTTGAACTTGCCTTCGGCCTCGGGGTTGTCCTTGTTACGGTCTGGGTGCAGCTCCATCGCTTTTTTGCGATAGGCTTTTTTCAGTTCCGCATCGGACGCGCCTTTCGACACGCCAAGAACATCATAAAAATCGCGTTTGGACATAGGATCAGAACCTGCCGTAACCAGATACCGGCCCGCAGCGGGGCCGGTATCTGTGTTTCAATGTGACTGCCGTTAACCGCGACGATCGTCGTCGAGGTCTTCGAAATCGGCGTCAACGATGTCCTCGTCAACCGCGCTTGGGCCTTCGTCGACTTCGCTTTCGTCAGATGCGGCATCTGCTTGGGCTTTGTAGATCGCTTCGCCCAGTTTCATCGCAGCTTCGGTCAGATCCTGGCTGAGACCTTTGATCTTGCCGGCCTCGTTTGAGTCCAGCGCCTCTTCGAGAACCTTTATCGACAGTTCGATCACTTCGACCGTGCTGGCATCGACCTTGTCGCCATGTTCTTCCAGCGACTTCTTGGTGCCGTGGATCAGCGATTCGGCCTGGTTTTTGGCTTCGACCAGTTCTTTACGCTCTTTATCCGCTTCGGCGTTCTCTTCGGCGTCTTTCACCATTTTTTCGATGTCGTCATCGGACAGGCCACCACTGGCCTGGATGGTGATTTTCTGTTCCTTGTTGGTGCCTTTGTCTTTGGCAGAAACAGAGACGATGCCGTTGGCGTCGATGTCAAACGTAACCTCGATTTGCGGCAGGCCGCGCGGTGCCGGGGGGATGGCTTCCAGATTGAACTGGCCCAGCATCTTGTTGTCAGCGGCCATTTCGCGCTCACCCTGGAAACAGCGGATGGTCACGGCGTTTTGGTTATCCTCAGCGGTCGAGAAGACTTGCGACTTTTTCGTCGGAATCGTGGTGTTGCGGTCGATTAGCCGAGTGAACACGCCACCCAGGGTTTCGATGCCCAGCGACAGCGGGGTCACGTCCAGCAGAACCACGTCTTTAACGTCGCCTTGCAGAACACCGGCCTGAATGGCGGCGCCAAGGGCGACAACTTCGTCGGGGTTTACGCCTTTATGCGGCTCTTTGCCGAAGAAGCTGGTCACTTCTTCCATGACCTTCGGCATCCGGGACATACCACCAACCAAAACGATCTCGTCGATGTCGCCTTTGGCCAAACCGGCATCTTTCAACGCGGCGGCACAAGGCTTCATTGTGCGTTTGATCAGATCGGCAACCAGGCTTTCCAGCTTGGCGCGTGTCAGCTTCAGAACCAGGTGCAGCGGTTGGCCGCCTTTTGGGTCCATCGAGATGAAGGGTTGGTTGATCTCGGTTTGCGAGGCTGTCGAAAGCTCAATCTTGGCTTTTTCGGCAGCTTCTTTCAGCCGTTGCAGCGCCATTTTGTCTTTGGTCAGGTCAACGCCGTTTTCTTTTTTGAACTCGGCCGCAAGGTATTCGACGATCCGCATGTCGAAATCTTCGCCACCCAGGAAGGTGTCGCCGTTGGTCGACTTAACCTCAAACAGGCCCTCGTCGATTTCCAGGATCGAAACGTCAAAGGTGCCGCCGCCAAGGTCATAAACGACGATGGTTTTGCTGCCTTCTTTGTCCAAGCCATAGGCCAGCGCTGCTGCTGTCGGTTCGTTGATGATGCGCAGCACGTCAAGCCCGGCAATTTTGCCGGCGTCTTTTGTGGCTTGGCGCTGGGCGTCGTTGAAATAAGCTGGAACCGTGATCACAGCCTCGGTGACGGTTTCACCAAGATAGGATTCTGCGGTTTCTTTCATTTTGCCAAGAATAAAGGCAGAGACTTGCGACGGGCTGTATTTTTCGCCTTTCACTTCGACCCAGGCATCGCCGTTCTGACCCTCAACGATATTGAAAGGGACCATCTTTTTGTCTTTTTC
The DNA here is from genome assembly GCA_964469075.1 of uncultured Rhodobacter sp. GTDB lineage: Bacteria > Pseudomonadota > Alphaproteobacteria > Rhodobacterales > Rhodobacteraceae > UBA5972. The sequence goes on along the minus strand of CAYXXQ010000041.1, from coordinate 10,531 downwards.
AACGGTCGGGTCGCTGTAGCGACGCCCGATCAGGCGTTTGATCGCGAACAGGGTGTTTTCTGGGTTGGTAACTGCCTGGCGCTTTGCGGCTTGGCCAACCAGACGTTCGTCATCGGTAAATCCAACGATCGAAGGGGTCGTACGCGCCCCTTCCGAGTTTTCAACCACTTTGGGCTGAGAGCCATCCATAATAGCAACACAGGAGTTTGTAGTCCCGAGGTCAATTCCAATTACTTTAGCCATTCCTAAAGTCCTTTCTTAGCGGCGATTTTCGCAACGACAGACCCGATTACGGCCCCTGCCATCATATCCCTATGGCCAGACCAGATCGGTACTGACCATGATTTGAAGCGTATATAGGTTCGGCGATTTGGCGCTGCAAGCGGCAGAAGGTCCAAAAGGGCAGGTTTATGGTGTCAAAAACCGGGAATTTACAGTGCAATTGGTTGCAAGTAGAGGATTGTTAAACTTCGCTTTGTGATGGATCCCGTGATGACAGGACCGAAACCAACCTTACGGATCGCCGGGTTTGACCTTTATCGCGGCCTGATGACACCGAAGGTTCAGGCGGGTTTGATCGCCGATTTGCGCCAGGGCCTGCGCCGCGCACCGTTGTTTTCACCGGTGACACCAAGCGGTAAGCCGATGTCGGTGCGGATGTCAGCGGCGGGCAAATACGGCTGGTTTACCGACAAAGAGGGCTATCGCTATGTTGACCGTCACCCAAGCGGTGCGCGCTGGCCGGAAATTCCGAAAACCGTGCTGGATCTGTGGAGGTCTCTGGTGTCAGAGGATCGTCAACCGGATTGCTGCCTGATCAATTATTACGGCGAGGGCGCGAAAATGGGGTTGCATCAGGATAAGGACGAGGCGGATTTTAATTGGCCGGTCTTGTCGATCTCGCTTGGTGATGACGGGTTGTTTCGTGCTGGCGGCACCGCTCGGCGCGGCAAGACGCAATCGGTTTGGCTAAGCTCGGGCGATATCGTTGTGATGGGTGGTGCGGCGCGGCTGGCTTATCACGGCGTGGATCGCATCCGCTTTCAAAGCAGCGGTCTGCTGCCCAAAGGTGGGCGGATCAATCTGACGCTTCGGGTGGTTGATTAGAGCGCATTCCAAAAAGTGGGAACCGGTTTTCGGATCAAACTGCGCGGAAAAACAGAAAGACAGAGCATTGCACCTGATTGAGGTAAAAGGGACCATGCTCTAGGGTGTGCTGATCGCGCAACAGCCGGACAGGGCAGCGCGGGCGGTGCCTGTCAGGACCATGTCAATTGAAAAGCCATAATGGCGGTCGGACATGCCGTCGCTGCACAGTTCGGTGCGGATGATGCCGCTGGATCGGATGCCGCTTGCAGATGCCTCAGTCCCCATCACAAAGGCCGTTGTTGCACCGCTGCGGTTGATCGGGTGTTCGGACCAATAGGTGTTGTAAAGGATCGTCGGCTCAAACAGACCCATTGGCGACAGATCGACCTGCGCCGGGCCGCTGGAAAAAAATTCAGCCGACCAGAAAGGCTCAACGCCGGAACAGATCAAACCCCCCGGCGGCACCCCGGACCAGGCCAGGTTTTCGCGCAGGAACCGCAGCGCGATCCAGCCTGACTGGTCCTGATGATTGACCAGCCCCCAGCGACCATCTGATGTGGTTGCGACGACCTCAACACTTTGTTGGTTATAACTCAGCGCACCAATGATGTCGGACAGGGCGCTGGGCTCGGCGCGGATGTTCAAGACGTCATTGCTGGCGACATTATCAACGTCGTAAAGACCGGGGGCGATGATCAGGGCGTGGGCGCCTGGAAAAAGCTCCTGCGCCGTTGCGGGGTTTGTTGCCAGCGAAACTGCGGCCAGCAGAGGGAAAAGAAACCTGAACATCGCGTAACACTCCTTTGCTAAACCCCAGCGGATGCTATTGCCGGCTTGACCAACTGGCCGAGGCGTATTGCCTGGTAAAAAACTCCCCCATCATGCCAAGCACCAGAAGGGCGAGGCTGAAATAGACCGGGTACATGATGGATGTCACATGCGGTGTATAGTTGATAAACGCCGCCCCACGCGCCTGATCAATGGTGTGAAACAGCGGATTCCAGGCAAAATAGGGCAGGATATAGGCCGGCAGCTGGTTGGCGACGAACATCTTGCCGCTGGCGATCATATTGGCGCGGGAATAAACTGTGGTGCCGATTTTGGTGAAGCTGGGCGAAAACGGTTTGACCGCCAGGAAAATCAGCCCGATCACCACACCGCTGAACCAGGCCAGAAAGAATGACAGCAAGACACCGGCCGGATTGTCGATCACCACTGGGCGGATCGCGACATGGGTGACAAACAGGATCACCGCCATCGACAGCAATTGCAGATAAAGCGCTGCCAAAGCGGATGAAGCGATCGCCAGAAATGTCGTCATCGGCGCGTGTTTCATAATCGGTGAGGCCGGGCCTTCGCTGCCCACAACCGCGCCCATCGCCTTGGTATGTGTCAGGAACAGGAAAATCCCGGTCATCAGGAAAATCAGAAAATCGCCGCGCACGGCTGATCCCCGCAAGCCAAACACCGAAAACATCAGAAAGAAGACAACGATCATCACGACCGATTGCATGATGTTGCTGAACAGACCCATCAGCGCATTGCTGCTGGATTTGCGCACCACCCGCACGGTAGAATGGTAAAGCAGATCAAAAAAGCGGATGGCCGCAAAAAATCCACCGGGCTGGCGTTGATATTGAAGCATGGTTTTCGCTTACTGCCTTATCTGGTTTCTTGTTATTATATGGTTTGAAACCTTGCCGTTCGACTTGGGCCGGATCATAAGGGGCAAAGCCGCGCATTTCAAGAATTTGGCGCAGGCATCAAACAGGTAAAGGGATCCTGCTTGTGGAATATAACAAAATGATGACGGTCTTTCGCGATTTAGCGCTTCAGGGCGGCGAAAAGATCATGCAGATTTATAACGGCGACGATTTTGACGTGAAGGTGAAATCCGACAACAGTCCCGTGACCGAGGCCGATGAAGCCGCGGATGCGATCATTTCGGCCGGGCTGCGGGCGGCGTTTCCGGACATCTTGCTGGTGACCGAAGAGCAGGCCGACACCCACAGCCGTCAGTCCGACAGTTTTATCATTGTCGATCCGCTTGATGGCACGAAAGAGTTTATCAACCGACGCGGCGATTTCACCGTCAATATCGCCTATGTTGAAAACGGCGTGCCGATCCGGGGCGTGGTTTATGCCCCCGCCAAGAACCGCTTGTTCTACACCGATGCCACCGGTGCGTCGATTGAAGAGGCGGGCGATCATTTGCCGGGTCAGATCGGGCCGGTTACGCCGATCACCGTCGGGGTGCCTGACAATGCGGGTTTGATCGTTGTCGCCTCAAAATCCCACCGGGATCAGGCGACGGATGACTATATCGGCAAGTATCAGGTCAAAGACAGCGCCAGCGCCGGATCGTCGCTAAAGTTCTGTCTGGTTGCGACCGGGGAGGCGGATTTATACCCTCGCGTTGGCCGCACGATGGAATGGGACACGGCGGCGGGCCATGCGGTTTTAAACGGCGCTGGCGGGCAGGTTGTGCGGTTTGATACCCATCAGACCCTGACCTATGGCAAGGCGGATTATGCCAATCCGTTTTTCATTGCCTATGCGCCGGGCGTTGATTTGAAAGACGCCTGACATTTGCCGGTGCTGATTGTCATACCGGCACGATTTGCCTCGACCCGATATCCGGGAAAACCTTTGGTGGGCCTGCGCGGGGCGGCCGGGAAGCCCTCTCCGTTGATCCGACGCAGCTGGGACGCGGCGGTTTCAGTCAGGGGAATTGACCGGGTTGTTGTGGCAACCGACGATGTGAAAATATTCAATACTGTCAAAGGCTTCGGTGGTGAAGCTGTCATGACATCTGAACATTGCCAAAATGGGACGGAGCGGTGTGCAGAGGCCCTGGCCGCCCTTGGCGGGGATTATGACATCGTCGTCAATTTTCAGGGCGACGCGCTGCTGACACCGCCCTGGTTTGTTGAAAATCTCGTGGCAGCTTTGCAGGCGGATCCGGGTGCTGCGGTCGCAACCCCGGTGTTGCGCTGCACGCCCGAAGCCTTGGCCGGGTTTCGCAACGACCTGACGCATGGCCGGGTCGGGGCGACAACTGCGGTGTTTGATGCGCGTCACAACGCACTTTATTTTTCAAAAGAGATCATCCCGCATCTTGGCCCAAATGCCGACGTAGTTGAGACCGCCGAGGTGTTTCACCATGTCGGCGTCTATGCCTATCGGCCGGCTGCATTGGCGCAGTATCAGACCTGGACAGCCGGCCCGTTGGAGCGGCGCGAGGGGTTGGAGCAGTTGCGGTTCCTTGAAAACGGCCACATGGTCAAATGCGTTGAAGTCAACGGCAAGGGCCGCACGTTTTGGGAGTTGAACAACCCCGAAGACGTGCCGCTGATCGAGGCGGCCCTGAAAGCCCTGGCGATCGAATGACCGCGCGGCCGGAAGTCAGCCTTGTCATCGTCAGCCTTAACCGGCCCAAATGCCTGGCGCGGTTGCTGACCAGCCTGCGGTTTCTGCAATACCCGAATTTTGAAGTGGTCGTCGTGGCGGATATTGATCCGGTTCGGCATTTCCCGACGGTGGCTTGTGTTGATCGGATCAAATACGTGGCGTTTTCTGAGGCGAATATCTCAGCGGCGCGCAATCTGGGCATTGCACAGGCTGCCGGGCAGACCATTGCCTTTTGCGATGATGATGCGGTGCCGGAACCGAGCTGGCTGGATCATCTGGTGGCCGGGTTTGACGACCCTTCGGTTGGCGCAGCGGGCGGATTTGTGCGCGGGCGCAACGGCATTTCGTTTCAGTGGCAAGGACGGCGGTTTGATCGCTACGGCAACAGCGACAACCTGGTGCTTGGCGATGATAATCCGGTGGTTTTGGCCGGATCGGTGCAGCATGGCATCAAGACCGAGGGCACGAATTGTGCGTTTCGACGGCAGGCATTGCTGGATCTCGGCGGATTTGACGAAAATTTTCGCTATTTTCTGGATGAAACCGATCTGAATTATCGCCTTGGCCTCGCCGGTTGGAAGACCGCGATTGTGCCATTGGCGCAGGTCCATCATGGGTTCGCGGCCAGCATGATCCGGGGCCACAATCGCGCGCCGAAGTCCTTGTTTGAAATCGGTGCAAGCAAGGCCTGGTTTTGCAAGAAACACGGCGATGCCGCTGAAACCAATGCGGAGTTGGCCGCGTTTCTGGCCGATCAGCGGCGACGGTTGCTCGGATTTATGCTGCAAGGCGATCTGTCGCCATTTGATGTGCCGCGTCTGCTTGCTGATCTTGCGGCCGGTTTCAAAGACGGCCTGCAACGACAGCCAAAGCCAAGCGTGCCACTGGCAGCCAAAAGCGATTTCAAGCGGTTTCGCGAGGGAAAACCGGGCGATCTGCTGGCGCTTTCCTGCCGCCTGACCGGCTGGCAATTGGCCCGACAACGCGCGCGAATGCTGGCGAATATGGGCAACAGCGTCACGGTTTTCCGGGTTTCGCCAACGACGTTTTTTCACCGCATGCGGTTTTTGCCCGAAGGGTTCTGGCTGCAATCGGGCGGTCTGTTTGGCCGGTCTGATCGCGATGCTGCCGGGCTGCAATTGCGCGGAATGAAGGCGCGGCTGAAAGCCGAGGCCGCGCGATTACGTCGCGTCAGGCCCTTTACCTGGGTCAAAGGTTGAAATAGTGCCTTATTTACTCCTTAATACCGGGGTATATGCGATTTTGAGAATGAACACGGTAGCACCGCGTAATGGGTGGGCAAATATATGACAAACAAAGTTACAAAGGCGATCTTTCCGGTGGCTGGCTTGGGAACACGGTTCTTGCCTGCGACCAAATCCATCCCCAAAGAGATCATGTCACTGGTTGATAAACCTTTGATTCAATACGCAATTGATGAAGCACGCGCCGCCGGGATCGAAGAATTTATCTTTGTAACTTCCCGCGGGAAAGGCGCGCTTGAAGACTATTTTGACAGCGCGCCACAGCTTGAATCATCTCTTCGGAAGGCCAAGAAAGACGATCTTTTGAAAGTTTTGCAGCAAACCACGATGGAAAGCGGCGAAATCGCCTATATCCGCCAGCGTGAGGCCAAGGGCCTTGGCCATGCGGTTTGGTGCGCGCGGCGTTTGATCGGGGATGAGCCGTTCGCGGTGATCCTGCCTGATGACGTGATTGCAGGCGAAAAGCCCTGTCTGCAACAAATGGTTGAGGCCTATCAGGTCACTGGCGGCAATATGGTTGCGGCGATGGAAGTGCCGAAGGACAAGGCCTCGGCCTATGGTCTGCTGGATGTGAAGCAGAACATCGGCAAGGTGATGTCGGTCCGCGACATGGTTGAAAAGCCAAAGCCTGAGGATGCACCGTCCAACATCGCGGTGATCGGGCGTTATATTCTGAGGCCTCAGGTACTGGAAAACCTGGGCGGTCAAAGCGTTGGCGCCGGTGGGGAAATCCAGCTGACTGATGCGATTGCCAAGGAAATCTCGGCGTCTGACAATGTGTTTGGCTACCGGTTTGATGGCACGCGGTACGACTGCGGCTCCAAAGCCGGGTTCTTGAAGGCGACGGTGGCTTTCGGGCTGGCGCGTGACGATCTGCGCGAAGAATTCATCGAATTTTTGCATGATGTCGTTGGCACCAATATGGCGGCGCAGTAGCCGCGAAACTCAGCTAAGGCTGATCTCGGTGGGCGGGGGCTTTTGAAGAATATTCTGGTGACAGGTGGTGCGGGCTATATCGGGTCGCACGCGTGCAAGGCGCTGAAAACGGCGGGCTATCTGCCGGTTGCTTACGACAATCTGAGCACCGGCTGGGCCGATGCGGTCAAGTTCGGCCCGTTTGAACAGGGCGATCTGACGGATCGGGCGCGGCTGGATCAGGTCTTTGCCAAATATCAGCCAGTGGCGGTGATGCATTTCGGGGCTTTGTCCGATGTCGGCCAGTCGATGCGCGAACCCGGTCTTTACTGGCACAACAACGTCACGGGATCACTTTCGCTGATCGAGGCGATGGTTGATGCGGGCTGTCTGAACATAGTGTTTTCATCGACCTGCGCGACCTATGGCGATCAGGACGGGGTGGTGTTGGATGAAAACTGTGATCAGCACCCGATCAACGCCTATGGGGCCTCAAAAAAAGCGATCGAGGATATGTTGGGCAATTTCGGCGAAAGCGCTGGGCTGACCAGCGTGATCTTTCGCTATTTCAACGTGGCTGGCGCCGACCCTGATGGTGAGGTTGGCGAGTTTCATCGCCCCGAGACCCATCTGGTGCCCCTGATGCTGGATGCGCTCACCGGCAAGCGGGGAGCGCTGACGATTTTTGGTACTGATTACGACACGCCCGATGGCACCTGTATTCGCGATTATGTGCATGTCTGCGATTTGGTCGATGCCCACATCAAAGGGTTGGACTGGTTGTTTGATGGCAAGGGCAGCCGGGTGTTCAACCTTGGCACCGGCACCGGATTTTCGGTGCGTGAGGTGATTGACCAAAGCCGGGCGGTTACCAATTTGCCCGTGCCGTTCAACGAAGGGCCAAGACGGCCGGGGGATGCGACCAAGTTGGTCAGCGGCAGCAGCCGGGCGGGCAAGGAACTTGGCTGGGATCCGGCATTATCGACGATGCACCGAATGATTGAAGACGCTTGGCGTTGGCATCAGGTCGGCCATTATGAGGGCTAGGTGAAACCGCTGATGCTGGATATCTCGCGGCTGGTGTCGCGGGCTGAACAGGGGGCGCTGACCGGGATCGACCGGGTCGAACTGGCGTATTTTCAAAAATTTCTGTCGCTGGACCGACCGGTTTTCTTTTTATGCCGCTTGCCGAAATCTTATGCGGTGTTGGATCATGCTGGCGGTCAGGTGATTTATGATCGGGTGACCGGGGCCGTGCCCTGGGGTCCGCCGGGCCTTGCGCGCATGTTGGCGCGGCGGCATGGGCTGGCCGGGCAGCGGGCGATTGCGGATGTTTGGCGCCTGGCGAAGGTAGTGGTTGCAGATTACCGTTTAAGTCATTGTTATAAAGCAATTTTCTCTGATGATATGACCTATTTCAACGTCGGTCACAGCAATTTGCGGCAAGGCGTGTTTGATGCTGTTGCAACACATAAAGAAAGCAGGATTATCGTTTTAATCCATGATGTTATCCCGCTTGATTACCCTCAGTTTTCAAGAACCGAGGTGACGGATCGGTTTAGGGCCGATATGCAAAGGGTCAGCGCGCGCGCCGATCTTGTGATCTACAATTCCAGGGCCACACAAGACGCGGCGAGGGTTTGGTTTGATCGGTTTGGCAGGCAACCACCTGATGTCGTGGCGCATCTGGGATGCGACATTGGTAACGCGCCGCAAGTCTTTGAAAAAGCGTCTGAAAAACCATCTTTTTGCGTCATTGGGACGATTGAGCCACGTAAAAACCACGCGCTTTTGCTGAAAATTTGGCAGGAATTTGTGCGCAATCTACCGCCCGCGCAGATCCCGCCGCTCCATATCATCGGCAAGCGTGGTTGGGAAAATATGAGCGTTTTCAAGATATTAGACAGCGATCCCATGATGGGACAACATGTGTTTGAACATCCAGATATGGACGATCAGACGTTAAGCCGCCATCTGACGCAAAGCTGGGGGCTGCTGTTTCCCAGCCATGTCGAAGGCTTTGGTCTGCCCTTGATCGAAGCGGCCCGTGCCGGGATCCCGATCCTTTGTGGCGAAAATGCCATTTATCGTGAGATATTAGGGGATTACCCACTTTACTTGGATGTGGATAACTTCTACCTTTGGGCGCAACGAATTCTCGAACGGGCAGGTCGTATACGGGAATCAGAGGCTGATAGGCAAGTGCGGGGCAGGTCGGTAAATTTACCAGACTGGAATGGGCACTTTGACCAGATCTTCAGATTCGTCTGAAAGACTGCTCGCCGGGTTGCGGGTCGTTTTGACGTGCAGGAAGGGTGAAGGTCTGTGGGCATATTGGCCACTTATCAGCTTAGGTTGGAACGCAAGCGCAAGCGCGTGCGGTCGCTCCGCAAGAAGCGGGAGCTGACCTCGGTTGCCAATCGCACTGGGCAGATCGGCAATGACGACATCCTGCTGTTTTGCACCCTACGCAATGAACGGGTGCGGCTGACCTATTTCCTGGAATATTACCGGCATCTTGGTGTGGACCATTTCCTGTTCGTCGAAAATGGCTCGGACGATGGGACGCGGGACTATCTTGAAGCCCAGCCCGATGTGTCACTTTGGACGACAGAACAATCTTACAAGCGGTCAAAATTCGGGGTTGATTGGCTGAACGCCTTGCAGTCGCGTTATGGCGTTGGCCACTGGAACCTTGTTGTCGATGTGGACGAGTTTTTCGTCTATCCGTTTTGCGATTCTCGCCCGCTTCGGGCGCTGACCGATTGGCTGGACGCGTCGTCGATCAAGTCCTTTGGGGCGATGTTGCTGGACATGTATCCCAAGGGGGAAATTGACGCGCAGCCTTATCGCGACGGGCAGGATCCAATGGAGATTGCTGAATATTTTGACCCCGGCAACTATTCGATCTCGCGCAATCCGAAATACGGCAATCTGTGGATTCAGGGCGGTGCGCGGGCGCGCAAGTTCTTCACCAACGAACCGGCCCGCGCCCCGGCGTTGAACAAGATCCCGCTGGTGAAATGGTCGCGCGGGAATGTTTACATCAGTTCCACCCACATGCTTTTGCCGCGTGGTCTGAACCTGGTTTATGATGATGCGGGTGGGGAAAAAGCCTCGGGCTGTTTGCTGCATGCCAAATTCATCAGCACGATCAAGGAAAAATCGGCGGAGGAGTTGGAGCGCAAACAGCATTTCGCCAATAGCCACGAATACCGCGCCTATAATAAAGGCCTGAAAGACGGCGCCGCGATGTGGAGCCGCTGGTCAGAGAAATACATCAACTGGCGGCAGCTGGAAATCCTTGGGCTGATGTCCAAGGGCAACTGGGTCTAGGGGCGGATATGGGCGTAGGCTTCATCCTTCTGGCGCATCAAGACCTTGACCGGGTGGCGCAGATCGCGGGCTATTGGGCGCAGCGCGATCATCCCGTGGTGATCCATGTCGATGCGCAGGCCGATGCCGACGAATACGCGGCGATGCAGGGGCAGTTGGCCAAGTTTAACAATATTCGCTACGCCGATCAGCGCCATTGTGAATGGGGCACGTTTTCGATCGTGTCTGCAACCCAGGAAGCTGCCGAGATTCTGTTGGCGGATTTCCCGGATGTCAGCCATGCGTTTCTGGCCAGCGGTTCGTGCCTGCCTTTGCGCCCGGTTGAAGACCTGGATACCTATCTGGCGGATCGGCCCGACACGGATTTTATCGAATCCGTCACCACCGAAGAAGTCACCTGGACGGTTGGCGGGCTGGATCTGGAAAGGTTTACGCTGCGGTTTCCGTTTTCTTGGAAACATCACCGGCGGGCGTTTGATATTTATGTCAAGTTACAGCGCCGCGTCGGGTATGGC
>CAYXXQ010000040.1:12641-16039 GCA_964469075.1 uncultured Rhodobacter sp. | reverse complement strand
CGCGCCAGTCGTCGATCAGGACTTTGTGCTGCTGGGACACCACCAGATCGGCATATGGGCTAACATCGGTGAACGCGCCTTTGCGAATGCGAACTGGCCTGAATTCAGGGTTTCGCGCCAGTTCCGCCGCACCGACATGACGTCTGGAAATCCAGCGCACCGGCCTGATTTGCCCGTCGCCGCATAAAACTTCGTCCCCGACGGCCAGGTCTTCCGCCGCCGTTAACCCTTCGCTGGTTTCAATCAATGTGCCCGCGGCAAAACAGGTGATGGAGATCCCGGCAACACCGGTTTTGTTGGTTGATTCAAGGTCAATAACAACCTGATGCACCTGCGCGTCTGAACCGATGTAATTGATCGTGTAGACGTTACCAACATTGCTGGACGACAATGCGCCCGAGAAAAAGAACGTGTCGCCCGGATCGAAGCTTTTGATTTCAATGCTGAAATCGTCGTTGAAGCCGGAAAGGTCAAGATAAAACTCGTCATCCCCTCCGGGGCCCTCACCAGGTTCCCGCGCGTTGCCACGACCGAATTTTTCAATTTCAACGGTATTGATCGTGCCGCCATCGGTCAGCGTTACGTATTGGGTATCATTTTTCTGGGAGACATAGTTACCACCCTCGATCTCAACGTCCGAGCCAGACAACGAAATGCTGAATACATCAATTGCCACAGGTTACGTCCCAAACCAGCACCAAATCCCAAAATGCGGGATACTGGGCTGAAACCTGCCAGCTAAACATGCAGATTTGCGGGCGATATCAAGGTTTCTATCGGTCCAATTGCGGCGAAATCAGGGTTTTGACAGGGCCATTGCCAGTGCTAAAGCGTTGATCACTTGATCAAAATCCTCGGCCAGGGTGCAGGTTTTACTGGTCAGCCTGTACCCCCGCAGCAAAGATTGCGAGGCGACCTGCAACTGGTCGGGAAAGCGGCCAATAATGGCGCGGGCGGCAGTGATCAGATCCCAGCCTTCGGGCTTCATCCGGGTGTTTTCAAAATCGACCGCGTAAAGGCGTTTGTCGCGGCCAAGGATGAAATTGCTTAAGACATTGTCGTTATGGCTAAGGTAGGAAAACCCGATCTTGGCGCGGTTCAGAAACGCTTGCTGTTGGTCAAGCACAGACCGGTCAAACCCGGTTTCATATTGCGCGACATAAGCCCCCCAGGTCGTTTCAAGCGCCTGTTGCGGGGCGACGTTGGACAGACGCCCGAACCATTGCCCCAGATGTTCAGCCGATTGGATCAGGGTGTCTTGTGAAAGCACGTCCTGAAACGGCGTGCCGTCGATAAACCGGGTCAAAATCGCGCGATCCGCATCGGCGACCAGCAACAGTTGCGGGGTGTTTTGCCCGGCCAGCAGATCAAGGGCTTTGCGTTCCCGCGCAAAAGCTTCCCCCGCTGCGTCATCCATTTGAAACAGCTTCAGAAAACCCTTTTGATCGCCCAGCGTTACCTGCACCGAAACTGCGTTATCCGATTGCTTGATAACCGCGATATCAAGCCGGTCCTCAGAATGATCCGGGTTCAGAACGCGGGCCAGAATATCGCCAATGCCAGCCAGCCTGGCCTTGATTTCAGATTGTTCCAACTCGGCCCTCATCGTCAGACCATTTTAATTACACTTTTATCAATCCCCAACATATAGCCCTTGCGGCTGATGGTGCGGATCAACAATTCGGACACGATCTGATTGCCAAGCGAATCGCGCAGGCGTTTGATGCGGGTGGCGCCTGCCGCCTCTTCACAATCGGCGCGATCTTTGCCGGTGATCAGGGCCTCCAACTCGACCCCATTGACGAACTCGTCATCCATCCGCGCCTCGCACAGGACCGCAAGGGCCTCGAACGCGGCTTCGGTCAAGGTGAATTCCATGTTGTTGATGTAAACGATCAACTCATCCCGGCTGATGATCAGGCTGTTGATCTGGATGCCCGTCCGCTCAATCTCGGACATGCGGCGGTTCATGTTGGCGTTGTTGAAAAGGAACACCAAAGACGCGATTAGGATGGAGGCGGAAAACACCAGCAGCACAAAGATCACAAACCTGTAGGAGGCAAGCGTATCCGAAAACGCCGTGCCCGACTGGGCCAGGATTTCCAGCAACTTGATTTCAGCATGTGAGGTCAGATTGTCGTTTTCAACAAAGATGCGTTCGACGCGATTGTTGAACGCATTGGCATCCGGAAGGGTGTAAAACAGCACAAGTGCGGCGACAACCAATATGCCGATAATCGCCGCGATGCCGACGTAAACCGTCGAGTTTCCGCGCTGGAACAGTTTTCGCTTAGAACTTGAGGTAGTAATTTCCTGCACTCGTTCGTCTCCCGGCAAGGCCTTCGGGTCCGAATACAGACATAACATTAAGCAGGTTCCAACCGCCAACACTAATCCGCTTGGCGATGAAATTGCTTATCGCAGTTCGGTTATCGCACATGCCGTCAGGCACACGGATAACCCCATAGTGCAACTGCAGGGGAGCGGGTTTTTTTGCCTTATAATCGGCATAGCATTCCGCGCTGGCCGGGTTGGCAAGGGCGGTTGCGGCGATCAGGCTTAGGATGGATACGGTTTTTTTCATCATGGCCAAAACATAGGTCGGAACCGCCTTGATATTCAATAACATCGCGCAGGGGCCGCATCAATTTCGGCGTGATATCCGATAACACGCCCACGATATTGCCTATCTTTCGGCCCCTCTGCCACGGTCAGTCATCGGCACTGCCCTGGGGGCGAAACTCTTTTCCCGATTGTGCCTTAACCAAGCCCCGATGGGCGTTACGCAACAAAAAGGAAGCACGCTATGAAATCCAAGATCATCGCATTTATCACCGCAAGCGCAATTGCCACCGCAGGCCTGTCTGCCCCTGTGAAAGCTGACGAAAGGTTCGTGCAGTTTCTGGTCGGTGCTGCCGTTCTGGGGGCGATTGTTTCGGCTGCCAATAATGGCAATCCGCGTGTTACCGTGCGCACCAACCAGCACCATTATCGCCCACAAGCCGTGAACCCGCGTCCGCATCGCCAGCAGCGCTATCGCCAGCACACGCATGTGCAGCAGCATAAACCGCGCCAGTGTCTGCGTCAGAAATTGAAAAACGGCGGCTGGAAAACCTTCTACGCCAAGAAATGCATGGCTCAGATGGGCTGGCACCGTCACTCGGGCGTCGGCTGGCATGTTGCCGGTCATTAAGAAAACCGGCAAAAGTTTCGATCTTTGATCGTTGGCTTTCGGTCCCTGAATACTTGCTACGGCGATTGAATTTCGAAACTTCTGGAAAGGGCGGGTCTTCCGCCCTTTCCGTTTGTTTGGGGGGTTTCACTAAAGGCCGACATCAGGGATATTCCGCCAACCTGTTTGCCCGCCGGAGGGGTCATGCCCGATTACAGCTTTGAAA
>CAYXXQ010000040.1:10382-12541 GCA_964469075.1 uncultured Rhodobacter sp. | reverse complement strand
GACCGCCTGATGCGCGATCTTTCGGGGCAATTTCCCGGCTATGGATGGGAAACCAATGCCGGATATGGCACTTCCCAGCATCTTGACGCCCTTTCTCGGCTTGGTGTGACCCCACACCATAGAGTCTCGTTCAAACCGGTGCACCATATCTTGTATCAAGACAAATAATTAACCTATTGATTCAAAAAAGAAATTGACCGCGAATCGCCTTTGACTCATCTTATGCGCAACAAAAAGCGCAAAGCGCATGGGGCAGAGATGGCGATGAAGAATACAAAACAGGGGGCGCCTGCGCTTCCCCTCAACCAAATACTTGACGGCGATTGCGTCGATGTGATGAACAGCCTCCCGGCTGACTCCGTCGATCTGATTTTTGCGGACCCCCCCTATAATCTGCAATTGAAGGGGGAGTTGCATCGCCCGGACAATTCCAAGGTTGATGCGGTCGATGATCACTGGGATCAGTTCGACAGCTTCGCGGTTTACGACAAGTTTACCCGCGAATGGATGCAGGCCGCCAAACGCCTGCTGAAACCCAATGGCGCGATCTGGGTGATCGGGTCTTACCACAACATTTTCCGCGTTGGAGCCGCGATGCAAAACGCCGGGCTGTGGATTTTGAACGATGTCGTCTGGCGCAAATCCAACCCGATGCCGAATTTTCGCGGCATGCGTCTGACCAACGCGCATGAAACCATGATCTGGGCGTCAAAATCGGAAAAGTCGAAATACACCTTCAATTATGAAGCTCTGAAAGCCCTGAACGAGGGCATCCAGATGCGCAGTGATTGGGTGCTGCCGATCTGCAATGGTGGTGAGCGTTTGAAGGACGAAAACGGCGTCAAGGCGCATCCGACGCAAAAACCGGAATCGCTGTTGCATCGGGTGCTGGTCGGGTCGACCAATCCGGGCGATGTCGTTCTTGATCCGTTCTTTGGCACCGGCACAACTGGGGCCGTCGCCAAAAAACTGGGCCGTGATTTCATCGGGATTGAACGCGAAGAGGCTTATCGCCGCGTCGCCCAGCGCCGCATCGACAATGCCCGGCGCTATGACCGGTCGTCGTTGCAGGTTTCAACCTCTAAACGCGCCGAGCCGCGCGTGCCGTTTGGCCAGGTGGTTGAACGCGGCATGCTGAACCCTGGTGAGGTTCTGACCTCGCTGAACGGGCGGCATTCGGCCAAGGTTCGGGCTGACGGTACGCTGATTGCACGCGAAACACGCGGGTCGATCCATCAGGTCGGGGCCGCACTAGAGGGCGCACCGTCCTGCAATGGCTGGACATTCTGGGGCTTCAAACGGGACGGCAAGACCATCCCGATCGACATCCTGCGCCAGCAAATCCGTGCAGAAATGCTACCCAAGCCAAACTAAGCCGCAGTAAATACACCGAAATTACCGCCGGTGCCTGTGGCCAAAAGCCTAAGGTGCAACCTTACCCCGCCCTCGTGGCGGGGTTTTTTCTGGGCTTTCTGCCGGCCCTAGCTTGCGCCTTTGGGCATCGGCAGACTGGCGTTTTTGTAAGGTGCCCAGTCAACGATATCGGGGTAATACATCGCCCGCCATTTGCGCACCTTGGGGTTCATGTAGCGCCGCCAAAGGGGCGGCACCATCGCCAAAGCGGTCATCACCGGATAGCCCGCCGGCAATTGCGGCGCTTCGGTTTCAGGATAGTTTTGCAGCAGTGGAAAACGCCGGTTCGGGCGGTAGTGATGATCGGAATGGCGTTGCAGGTTGATCAACAGCCAGTTTGACGCGCGGTGGGCCGCGTTCCAACTGTGGCGCGGTGAAACCATCTCGTATTTGCCATTGCCCAGATGCTTCCGGGTCAGGCCGTAATGTTCCACATAGTTGACAAGTTCCAACTGCCAGACAGCGATGAAGGCCTGATAGGCAAACAGCGCAATCCCTTCCCAACCACCGATCAGAAACGCCAGCACCAACAGCCCGCCTTGCAATCCGACATAGCGCCAGAACGGGTTGCTACGGTGCCAGACCGGCAAATCCTTGCGCGCCAGCATCGCTTTTTCAGCCCGCCAGGCAGATGTCAGGCAACTGTGCAGCACGCGTATGAAGAAACGATGAAAGCCTTCGTTATAGCGCGCCGTGACCGGATCGCGGGGGGTGCCGACATAGGAATGATGCACCAACAGATGCTC
>CAYXXQ010000040.1:0-10282 GCA_964469075.1 uncultured Rhodobacter sp. | reverse complement strand
CCGTGACCGGATCGCGGGGGGTGCCGACATAGGAATGATGCACCAACAGATGCTCACTTCGGAAATGCCCGTAAAGCGTGATCGCCATCAGCCCGTCGCCCAGCGCCCGCTCCAACCGGTTTCTTTGGTGAAACAATTCATGGGCGTAAACGATGCCAACCGTGCCCGACGACACCCCGACGCCAAACATCAGCAGAATCTTTTCCCACCAATCCAGAACGCCTGAATTGACGGCGTAATAAAGGCTGCCAAAGACGATGACAAACTGCACCGGCAGCCAGATGAGGGTGATGGCGCGATACCAAAACAATTGGGGTTCGCTGGTTTGGGGATCGTTGTCTTCCAGGTAAGTGCCTAAAATCAAATCCAAAACCGAATACAGCCCCCAGGTGTAAAGCGGCACGATCAGCAGCCACCATCCGCCCAGACTGATGGCAAACGGGATGACAAGGACGAAGCTAAGCGACAGCCAGAATGGCAGCGCGTTTTTCAGTTTGGCGACTTCATTGGACGGGATCATCGGAGGCCTCGGGCTTGGGGATTGCCGCGATCATATGCCTGTTTGAGCGTGAACTCAAACATTCAGGATGTGATGCGACGCCAGGTCATAGGCCTTGCGCATCACGGTCGGTAGATCACCGGCGCTGAACTTGGACGGCGGCACGAAACTGCCCGTGGCGGCCTCGGCGTCCTGGGGGACATGCGCCACCCGGATTTCCAGTCGCAGATGGAAATGCGTGAAAGTGTGCCGCACTTCAGCCGGTATTACGTGCCAATCGGCTGCAATCGGCGGTGTCGATGGCGGGTTCGCCAGCTGCCCTGCTGTCAGCCAATCGCTACCGGGCCAGCCCAGCATCCCGCCAAGCAGCCCGTGATTTGGCCGCCGCTCCAACAGGAGCGCACGGTCATGGCGAATGGCGATGAAGGCGACTCCGTGGCGGACCGGCTTGACGGGCTTTGGCGACTTCTTCGGCAAACCCTCTGCAATGCCCAAAGCCCTGGCCTTGCAGATATCGGCCAAAGGACAGATCCCGCAAGCCGGGTTGCGCGGGGTGCAGATGGTTGCGCCCAGATCCATCACCGCCTGGGCATAGTCCCCGGCGCGGGTCGGCGGGGTTAACCCGGTGGCATGATCGACCAGCAGCGGTTTGGCCGCTGGCAACGGCGTTTCAACCGCAAAAAAGCGCGCCATCACCCGCTCAACATTGCCGTCAACGACTGTTTCCGCCCGGTCAAACGCAATCGCGGCAATCGCGGCAGATGTATACGGCCCGATCCCCGGCAATTGCTGCAAGGCGATGCGGTCGTCAGGGAAAACGCCAGCAAACTCCGCCGCGACGACGCGGGCACATTTCAGCAGATTGCGCGCGCGGGCATAATAGCCAAGCCCGGCCCAGGCGGCCATGACATCACCATCCTCGGCCCGAGCCAAATGCGTAACCGTCGGCCAGGTCGCAACGAACTTGTGAAAATAGCCCTGAACTGCGGCAACCGTGGTTTGCTGCAACATCACTTCTGACAACCATATCCGGTAGGGATCGGGGCGCTGACCGGCCTTGATGTCAGCCGGTGTCACCCGCCAGGGCAGCGCACGAGCGTTCAGATCATACCAATCCAGCAGCCCATCGCTGATTAAGGCCTGGGTGTCACGCAATCTTTATCCTCTTTCGGGCGCTAATTCACTGGTAAGAATTCCTGACGCCGCTAGAATAGCACGCAGAACCGAATTGGATAGATATGACCCGACAAAACGCCAAGTCAACTGGATCACAGCCGCCCAAGCGTTATGCGCGCGGGTTTGTGAAAACCGGTGGCGTTTTGAGCCAGCGTATTCGCACCGCCTCTGAAAAGCGCGGCTTTGCCGAAACCCGCCTGCTGACCCAATGGGCCGAGATCGTCGGCCCGGACACCGCCGCGATCAGCCGTCCGGTCAAGATCGGTTATGGGCGGCAAGGGTTTGGCGCGACCCTGACGCTGCTGACCAATGGCGCCAATGCGCCAATGTTGCAGGCCGATCTGCCACGCATTCAGGCGCGTGTGAACGCCTGTTATGGCTATGCCGCGATTTCACATATCCGCCTGACCCAGACCGCTGAAACCGGGTTTGGCCCCGGCTTTCAGGAAGGCCAGACGATGTCTACCGCCGCAACGCCTGCCGAAAAACCAACGATTGATCCGGCTAAAGACCAGGCCCTGCTTAGCAATTTGGCCGGGGTTGAAAGTGAAGGGCTTCGATCTGCCCTTGCGGCCCTTGGCCGGAATATTCTAACACGCAGCAATGACTAACTGTCACAAAGGATAAGACCCATGTTTCGCAATCTCCTCCCGTCGCTTCTGGTTCTGACCCTTGCCGTTGGCGGCAGCGTTCTGTGGATGCAAAACCGCGGCAGTTCCGAGGTAGAGCTGGCCGATCTGGACGCCCTGGCCGCAGTCGTTGATGTTCAGGCGACCGATGTTGTCGAGGTGATCGAGATGACCCTCGGCGATGAAGCAGCACCGGTGACAATCATTGAATACGCCTCCTTCACCTGCCCGCATTGCGCGTCTTATCACACCGATGTTTATAGCAAGCTGAAGGCAGATTATCTTGAGGCCGGCAAAGTCCGGTTCGTGATGCGCGACGTTTATTTTGACCGCCTTGGCCTGTGGGCGGCGATGCTGGCGCGTTGCGGCGGGCCGGAAAAGTTCTTCGGCGTGTCTGACCTGATTTATAAAAAACAGCGCGAATGGACCAAGGGCAGCGATGGCGAAGTCGTACAAAACCTGCTGAAACTCGGTCGTTTGGCCGGGATGGCTGACGACCAGATGAACGCCTGTTTGCAAGACAGCGCCAAGGCCCAGGCGCTGGTGAACACCTATCAGAAAAACGCCGAAGCGGATGAGATTTCGTCGACCCCGTCCTTTGTGATCAACGGTAAGAAATACTCAAACATGACCTATGCCGATTTCAAAGATGTCATCGACGGTTTGATCGCGGAATAGTATTTGATGCCCCGATCACCGCTGGAAGGACTGAAAGTCGTCGAACTGGCACGGATTTTGGCTGGCCCCTGGGCCGGTCAAACCCTGTCTGATCTGGGGGCAGATGTCATCAAGATTGAAAGCCCAGAAGGCGATGATACCCGCCGCTGGGGGCCGCCTTTCGTTGAACGCGACGAGGATATTTCGGCATCCTATTTTCACAGTTGCAATCGTGGCAAGCGGTCGATCACGGTTGATTTTCGCACCCCGGAAGGCCAGGAAGTCACCCGTCAACTGATTGCGGATGCGGATGTCCTGATCGAAAATTTTAAGGTCGGCGGTCTGGCGAAATACGGGCTGGATTATGACAGCGTGAAACCCCTCAATCCGCGCCTGGTCTATTGTTCGATCACTGGATTTGGTCAAACCGGGCCATATCGCAAGCGCGCGGGCTATGACTTTCTGATGCAGGGCATGGGCGGCATCATGTCCGTCACCGGGGAGCCAGGTAGCCAACCTCAGAAAATGGGCGTCGCCGTCACCGATATTCTGACCGGCCTTTACAGCGTGATCGCGATTGAGGCGGCGCTGTTGCAGCGTGAAAAAACCGGGCTTGGCCAACATGTCGATATGGCGCTTTTGGATGTTGCGGCCTCGACTATGGCCAATCAGGCATTGAACTACCTGACCACCGGCACCGCACCAGTTTCGATGGGCAATGCGCATCAAAATCTGACGCCTTATCAAGTGTTTGATTGCTCGGACGGTTATATCATCATCGCCACCGGCAACGACGCGCAGTACCAGCGTTTATGCGCGATTTTGGGGTTGGACGACATGGCGCAGCACCCGGATTACCTGACCAATGCGGACCGGATCGCGCATCGGGATGTGATGACCTCCCGGATTTCAGGGGCCACCAGAACCTGGTCCAAAACCGATCTTCTGGCCGCATGTGAGGCCAAGGGCGTGCCCGCCGGGCCGATCAATAATTTGCAGGAAGTGTTTGACGACCCACAGATCAAGGCCCGGGAAATGCAAATGGAATTGGATGGTGTGCCGTCCGTGCGCTCCCCTATGGTGTTTTCCGAGGCCAGCCTGTCGCATCCCCGGCCATCGCCCAAACTGGGTGAACACACGGACGAGATTTTACGCGATCTTAAGGCTTCGAAACACCCTTCGGCGGATTGATTGCGGCACTTTCCAGCAAGGCATTCACCTGCTGCAAGTCCTGAAACTGCAACCGCACCGGCAGGGTCACAACCCGCAACTTAAACGCGTCGGGAAGGCGCGTCGCATCCCTTTCCGTCGTCACCATCTGCGCACCTTTGAAGAACGCGTCAACCTCAAGCCTGCCCAGCAGGCGGCCCGTTAGCGGCTCAATCGGGTCCAGGATTTCGGTCTGGATCACATCCGCGCCAAGGCCACGCAGGGTGGCGAAGAATTTCTCCGGGCGGCGCATATTGGCAAAGGCCAGAAACTTGCCGCCAGCCCAAGTCATCCCAGTTTCCAGCGGTGCCAGTTTGGCTGCGAAAACCGGTTTGGCGCTTGCAATCGGCCAGGTCTCCAGAAACCGCGCGCGGGCCTGTTTGCCACCGATCAGGATAACCGCGTCGCTGCGGTCCAGCGCGGATGCCGGGGGCAGGCGCAGCCCCCCTGCCGGAAACACCCGACCATTACCAAAACCTGCAACCGCATCGACAGCAAGTAAGGTCAGATCATGGGCGATTGCTAACGCATGGACCTCTCCATCAAGCAACAAGATATCGGCCCCGGCACTGATCGCAGCAATCGCTGTTTCATACCGATCCGAGCCTTGCCAGCAATCGCAAAACGCGGCGATCAACAACGCCTCGTCGCCGACTTGATCGGGTGTGTGCCGTCGTTCATCGACCTTGATCGGCACGGCTGGGCCCGAAAGTATTGGCGACGCGATCACATGCGTCTGAAACCCCCGAGCTTTCAAATGGCTTGCCAGCGCGATCACCGCAGGGGTTTTGCCTGCCCCGCCAAAACCGGCCTCGGTCACGCAGATGACCGGCACGCCAAGCTTGCGCGGGTTAACCCTGGCCAGACGCTTTGCCTGAAGCCGCTGGCAAATCCAGGCGGCGGGGGCCAGCAGATGCGCCATCAAACCCGGCGCATGCGGGGGGTCTTCCCAGAAACGCGGGCTCGCCATCACGCCACGCGACATCAGGCCACCCTGTAGTCAGCGTCAGGCAAATAACCTTGCAACAAATCAAGGGCGCGGTCCGTCACCTCGGCCCCGCGGGAACTGACATCCCAGGCGGCATGCGCCATTGCGGCAGCGCGGTCCGGGGCCAGGACACGGCCCACCGCTTTCACCAGGTCGGCGACCGATTTCACCTCAACCGTCGCACCGGCCTCGGCCAAACGGGCGTAAATGTCGGCGACCTTTTCTATATGCGGGCCGTGAATGACGGCTGACCCCAGGGCTGCCGGTTCAAACGGGTTGTGGCCACCGCCTTCGACCAGTGAACCGCCAACAAAGCTGACCGGAGCGATGCGATACCAAAGGCCCATTTCGCCGGGATTGTCGGCGATGTAAATCTGGGTTGCTGCCTCAGGCATCTGACCTTTGGAGCGGATCGCAACCTCCCACCCTTCGGTGGCCAGCTTTTCAGCGATATCAAGCCCCCGCTCGGGCTGGTGCGGCGCGATGATCAACAGCAACCGCTGGGCGGATCTTGCCGCCTGCTGATGGGCTGCGGCAACCAGTTTTTCCTCATGCTCATGGGTTAGGGCGGCCAGCCAAACGGGGCGGCCGGCAAGCTGTGCGGCAAAGCGCGTACGCTCCACCTCGTCGTGCGGCAGGGCGGCTGAACCTTCTTTCAGCGGTCCCGTCACCTCGGTATGATTTGCCGGATAGCCAAGCCTTTTCAAATAGTAAGCGGTCTGATCGTCCTGCGTCAAAGCATGCTCAAACCGCGTCAGGAGGGAGCGCGCCACCCCCGGAAACCAGCGCCATTTCAGATAGGTCGCCCGCCCCATACGCGCATTCAACAGTAAAAGCGGAATGCCCGCAGCGTCGGTTTCAAACACCAAAGCCGGGCGCAATTCGCAGTCGGTCCAGACCGCCAGATCAGGCTTCCAATGGGCCAAAAACGCCCGGATAATCGGGCGCGCTTCGGGCGGGGCATATTGATGCAAAGCCCGGGAAGGCATGCGCGATTCAATCAAATCCGCAGAATCCATGCTGTCTGTGGTGAACAAAAACCGCAGGTCTTCATCCATGTCTTCCAACCGGCGCACCAACTCCAAAATCGCCAGTGACTGACTGACATTTCGTGAATGAAACCAGATCAAAGTGCCCAAAGGCCTTGGGGTCGCGATGTCGCCAAGATGCTCGGCCAGCCTTTGATCGGTCAGCGCTTCTGTGGCTTTGGTGCGCCCGCCCTGACGCACAGCATAGCCTTTGCCGCGCTCCGCCAGCGCCAGATATGCTGCAAGTCCTAAGGAGCGGCCCATCGCCTGAAAGCGAGCCTAGCCCAGTTCTTCGGTCGGCCCGGCGGGCGCTTGTTCGTCGCGCAAGCGGTGCAAATGGGCGATGAAATACCGGTTATGAGCATTGTCGACATTGCGCTGCGCGGCGGCTTTCCAGGCGTCATATGCGGAATTGTAATCTGGAAAAATGCCCACGATATCAATGTCTTCTACATTTTTGAAAACCGAGGATGCCGGATCAACCAGATCCCCGCCAAAAACCAGATGCAAACGCTGGGTCATTCAGAAAACTCCTGTTGCTGTCGTGGGCGTTCTACGGTGTTTCGGCGGATATGGAAAGGCTTGTCAGGCGCACAGATGCGTCAAAAACCCGGCATGGATCGCAGGGCTGGCGGCCAGCACCCCCGGCTGTTTTGGCACAGGATTGTTAAAGCGAAGGGCGTTGCCGGTCTTGTCAGTGATCGTTGAGCCGGCCTCACGGCAGATCAGATCCCCGGCGGCGATATCCCACTCCCACGCGTCGCGTAAAGTTAGCATGCCGTCAAACTGGCCATCCGCCGTCAGGCACAATCGGTAGGCCAGCGACGAGCGGAAATGCCGCGTGACAGGCGGCACGCCGCCCGGCCATAAACCTGGTGCAAGCTGTGGCCTTGCCGCCAGGATCGCGGCATCCTGAATTGCTACGCGTTGGCTTGCCTGCACCGCCTCGCCGTTCAGAAACGCCCCCTGACCAATTGCGGCGTGATAGGTCAGACCCAGCATCGGCAGATACACAACGGCGGCGATCACCCGGCCGTTTTCAGCAATTGCCAGCGAATGCGCGAAGGTTTTGTCACCGTTCACAAAAGATCTGGTGCCGTCTATCGGGTCGATGATGAACACACGCTCCCGATCCAGCCGCGCGCTGTCGTCTTCGGTTTCCTCCGACAGCCAGCCGTAATCCGGGCGGCTGGACAACAACTCGGCATGCAGCATCCGGTCGATCTCCAGATCTGCTTCGGTCACCGGGCCTTGGCCGTCGCCCTTGTCATGCACCGCGAAATCGCTGCGAAAATGGCGCTTTGCGATGTCGCCTGCGGCTAGGGCAGCGTCGTGCAGCAACTCCAGATCAGGCACCGGCAATGGTCAGCCCTTCGACCAGCAAACTTGGCACGACGCGCGACAGATGCGGGCGTGCGTCATTTGCCGAAACCAAGCCAAGCAGCATGTGCCGCAAATTGCCCGCAACCGTGCATTCATTAACCGGATAGGTGATTTGCCCGTTTTCCACCCAAAACCCCGACGCGCCGCGTGAATAGTCGCCGGTGGTCGGGTTAATCGACGACCCGATCATCGAGGTGATCAAAAGGCCCGTGCCCATATCTGCCAACAGATCATCGCGGCTTTTGTTGCTTTGGCTAAGCGAGACATTGCCCGCCGATGGCGATGGCGGGGCCGAGGTGCCGCGCGCGGCGTTGCCGGTGCTTTCAAGCCCCAACCGCCGGGCCGTGCCAAGGTCAAGCGTCCAGCCGGCAAGCACGCCATCGGCCACAATGTCACGGCGCGATACCGGCATCCCCTCACCGTCAAATGGGCGGGAGCCTGCGATGCGTTTGCGGAACGGGTCTTCCGTTAAGGTCAGGCCATCGGGCAGCACCTGTTCACCAAGGGCGTCGCGCAACCAGGATGATCCGCGCACGATGGATGCGCCGTTGATCGCCGCCAGCAGGTGCCCGATAAGGGAGGACGAAATGCGCTCGTCATAGACGACCGGAAACGCGCCGGTTGGTGGTTTTCTTGCACCGATCCGTTCCACAGCGCGCTCACCTGCCAGTTTGCCGATGCCTTCGGCCTGGGGCAAATCCCGCTGATACACACGCGATTCACCGGCATAATCCCGTTCCATCGACAGGCCTTCGCCGGATATCGCAACGGCCGAAATGGATCGACCGGTGCGGCGATAGCCCCCGGAAAACCCGTTAGACGTGGCCAGATGAATGCCGGTTGAGGAATAGCCAGCCGACGCCCCCTGCACCTGCGCCACACCTTTGACAGCCAGCGCGGCCGCCTCGGCCATCAGGGCGTCGGTTTCAAGGTCTTTCGGGTTCGGCTCAGCCGAGGGATCGGCCAGTTCCAAGTCGTCTGCTTGCCGTAATGCGGAAAACTGTGTCGCATCGGCCAGACCGATTGCGCTGTCTTCTGGTGCCTCGCGGGCCATTGCCACGGCGCGGGCTGCCATTTCATGGATGGTTTCCTGGTGGGTGTCGGACGATGAGACACAGGCCTGCCGCTGGCCGATCATCACGCGCAGGCCGATATCTGTACCTTCCGCGCGTTCCGCATGTTCAAGCTTGCCCGACAAAACCTCGATCGACACAGACCGACCCTCGACGGCCAAAGCGTCAGCGGCATCTGCCCCGGCGCGCCGCGCGGCACTTAGCAGTGCCTCGGTCAATTCTGAAAGGTTATCTGCCATGCAATCCGCCTCAATGCTGCTTGTGTTCCGCCCGTATGCCTGACGGATTAAAGCAATCATTCACTGAGGTTCAAGGTGCAGCGGGCGCAAGATCGCACCCGCTGCCACCTTGACGACCCGCAAAGGCTTACTGAATGCGCTGGCCGTTAGCGGTAATGCCGCCGCTTTCGGTGAAGGCGATATTGCTTTCAAACTTGTCGTCGCCCACCGGTTTTGCAAAAGCGCCCAGCATCGCGCGCATCCCCATCGAGGCATCGTCCGGCAACAGGCCGATTTGCATCAGCTTGTCCATCAGCCCATAGGCCCCTTCCAGCCGCAGATCGATATCGCCAACCGGAATCGGCACGCCACCGATTTTCACAGGGCTGTCGGCGTCAAACGTTACTTTGCCGGATCCTTTCAGCAGCACGCCCGCAATCTCGGCGGTCAGTTCTTCTAGATTGATCGACACCGGCACCATTGGGGATTTGTCCATATCCTCAAGGACTTCCAGGGTTTTGGGGTTCATCAGGTTGGCCAGAACCATCACCGTGCCGGTGATATCAAGCGCAAAGGCCGCCGGATCACGCGGCAAGATCTGGCCCGGATCAACCATCGACCAGATTGCTTCGCTGACTTCAAGACCGCGCAAGGCCGTCTTCAGGTGGAAATACCCAGGCTGGTCGGATTTTGACAAAGGAACGCCAAAAGCCAGCACCAGTTCGTCATATGACAGATTGACCGACGGGATCGGCAATTCTGACGATGACATAGTCAGATTGACGCCTTCCTGGGCGATCTCATACTCGATCAGGTCCGTCGACAGGGCGAAGGCGAATTTGCCTTTCCTGGCATCGGTGGTCATTGCAAAACGATCATTGCCGTCCTGAAAACTCATGTCGATTTCCGATGCTCCGTAGGTCAGGGTGACATCGCCGGAAAAGCCTGACGACATGAAATCTTCGATATCCTCGGTCTTTTTGGCTTCGACGGAAAAGATGCTGACAAGGTTGTCCAGTGACGCGGCGAAGGCCAGGAAGCCATCGCCTTTGGGATCGCGCGCACCGCCCGAAACCTTGATGCTTGCGACCGAGGTGTCGCCTGAAACCCGCCGATGGTCATTGGTTTTCTTGACGATTGTCGAATTACTGGCCGTGGCCCCGAAATCGACCACACCGCTTACGGGCATCGCATCGCCGTCGACCTCAAAACTGGTGATGCGGAAACTGCCACCGTCTGAGGCGGAGGCCAGTTTCAGCGCATCCATCGACCCGGAGGCCCGCAACATCATGTTGCGCAGATCTAGGCTGCCTTTGACGACGACATCATCTTCGCCTTCAGGCGTGACGTGCATGTTGAAAACGATGTTGCTCGACGGCTCAACCTCGACGCTGCCGTCGCCGGTTTCACGCAACACGATAT
>CAYXXQ010000039.1:0-16046 GCA_964469075.1 uncultured Rhodobacter sp. | reverse complement strand
GCCCGGCCCTTTCGCTAAAGACTAAGAGTTTTGGAGGCTTTCGTCCAGGAAGCCACCGTCAGGGATTGTCGCTAGATCGACCCTGCCTTTTCTGACTTCTCCGCACTCTCCAACATCTCTTTAGACACTGGATCACCTCCTTTCGCTTGTTGTTGTTAAGGGGGATCGTGCCACATGTTGTGGATATGTCAAACCTTTTTTTCAGGAAGCCCTGGTCGCAAGGCGTCCGACGACCAGTCGGAAAGGGATCAGCGCCAGCACCGAGATCGCCAGTTTGACCCCGAAATCAGCGATTGCCAGCGACACCCAAAGTGGCGCCATCGGCCCGAAACTGAGGATCGGAAGAACTTCATTGGCCCAGGAAATATCGTTGCCGGGCTCCAGCCAGACCAGACTGGCGGAAAAGGCGACGGTGAAAAACAGGGCGGTATCAAGGGATGATCCGACCAGGGTCGACGCCAGCGGCGCACGCCACCAGGCCCCGTCGCGCAACCAGTTGAACACCAGAACGTCGATCAGCTGCGCCACCAGAAACGCTGTGGCTGACCCGATCGCAATGCGGAAGGTCACAAGTGGCCCAAACTCGCCCGAGATTTGCGTGCCGATGAACGAGCAGACCAAGCCAACCACAAAGCCAACCAGCACCACGCGGCGCGCGGCTTTGGTGCCATAAACCCGGTTCATCACATCCGTTACAAGAAAGGCAAATGGATAGGTAAACGCGCCATAGGTCAGCCAGTTTCCGTATAGAAACTGAACCAGAATATTCGAGGCAACAACGATGATCGCCATCGCGATTACACCGGGCAATAAAATGCGGGTCATGTGGTTTTCCGTTTTGAAAAGGTTGCGGAGACTTTACCCCGGACCACCCGGGAACGGCGCCTGTTAAGGGAAATCTCACTGTTGCGCAAGAGGAACAGCAATTTTTCAGCATTGTCCGAACTGCTTGAAAAACAAAGGAATCGCTTGACCGTTGTCGCGATGCCGTGGCAGACATAAGTATTGACATGCTGCTGATTTAACAGAATCTTTTGAGGGAGTTAATGATATGAAAGCTGCTGCTTCATTATCCCGACGCGCCGTTTTGCGCAGCTTTGCTGTTGGATCGGCGGTTACCGCCTTGCCCGGATTTGCCCACGCGCTGACCGAAACAGAAGCCTCGGACCTGATCCAAACCGTGATCGCTGAGCTTTACAAAGCCACCGAAGACGGCCGTCCGCAAGCGCAGGTCTTCATGGATGTCGAAGCAATCCTGCGCCGCTACAGTGAAATCGGTGTGATCGCGCGCAGTGCCCTTGGTGTGGCCTGGCGCAGCGCGACGGACCCCCAGAAACTGGGCTTTGTCAACGCATTTGCCACCTACCTGTCACGCAAATATGGTCGTCGTTTCCGCGATTTTGCGATTGCCAATGTCAAGGTCACATCCACGCGCAAAGTCACCAGCGGCTTCATGGTGTCATCCACCGTGACGATGAAAGGAGGCACCTGGTATGGCATCGAATGGCAGGTGGTTAATCTGGCGGGCGCGGAAAAGCTGGTGAACTTGTCGATCGAAGGTATCAGCATGCTGGCGAGCGAACGATCTGAAATCGCCCGGTTACTTGACGCCCGCCGCGGTAATCTTGATCAGCTGATCGCGGATTTGGCGAATTTGGGCTAAAGACCCGCGGGCAGCATTGCCCGAGAGGATGTGTTTCAAGGGCTGCGCGCAGGTGCTTTAGCAACCGACCTCTATCATCGCTTTGGCCAGCAGTGGCACGGTCGCCTCGTTCAGCCCGGCGATGTTGATGCGGCTATCACCAACCATGTAGATCGCGTGCTTTTCGCGCAAGGCTTCGACCTGTTCCGGCGTCGCCCCGACGCGTGAAAACATGCCGCGATGCTGGGCGATGAAGCCGAACCTGTCAGAGCCGGAGAGTTTGCGCAACTCATCCGCCAGTTGCTGACGCAGCTTCAGCATGCCACGGCGCACCTCTTCCAGCTCAGCCATCCAGTCGGCTTTCAGCGCGGGATCGTTCAGGATCATCGTCACCAGCCGCGCCCCGTGATCAGGCGGAAACGAGAAGTTCAGCCGGTTCAGATGCGCCAGATTGGCCTGCGTCAGACCCTGTGTCGCGGTATCCGGCGAGATAACCATGACAACGCCGGTGCGCTCACGATAGATGCCGAAATTCTTGGAGCAACTGGCAGCGATCATCATTTCAGGGAAGCGTTTTGCTAGCATCCGAACCGCGGCAGCGTCTTCCTCCAGCCCGTCGCCAAAGCCCTGATAGGCGATGTCGATGAACGGCGTGGCACCGCACGCTTCCATTAGATCGGCGACGCGCATCCATTCGGCCATGTTCAGATTGGCACCGGTCGGGTTGTGGCAGCAGCCATGCAGCAGCACCACATCGCCTTTGGCAACCTTGGCAAGATCGGTCATCATGCCGTCAAAATCGACGCCACAGGTGGTGTCGTCAAAATAGCGGTACTCCCCGATCTCCATTTCCAGATGCTGGATGATCGACGGGTGGTTTGGCCAGGTCGGCGCGCTTATCCAGACGCGGGCCTTGGGATTGGCGCTTTTGATCAGTTCCAGAATGCAGTGAATGGCACCGGTGCCGCCCGGGGTGTGCGCGGCGGCAATCCGGTCGCGCGGCACAGCGTCGGCCAGCACCAGGCCGATCATCGCGTCGTGGTAGTCTTTTTCACCAACAAGGCCCGTATATTTCTTGGTGTCTTCAACCTGCCACAGCGTCTGTTCGGCTTTTTTGATCGCCCGCATCACCGGGGTTTCGCCCTTGGCGTTTTTGTAGATGCCAACGCCAAGGTCGATCTTGTTTTCGCGCGGATCCTCGCGGCACATGACCATCAGTTCCATGATCTTGTCAGCGGGTTGCTGTTTCAGGTTGTTCAGCATGATCTTGTCCTTTGCGCGGGCGGTCAGCCCTGTTCGATTTTTAGATCGTTATACATGCCCCATTCGGCCCAGGAGCCGTCATAAAGGCTGTGATGTTTGTGTCCCAAACGCTCCAGCGCCAGATTGATGATCGCCGCCGTCACGCCCGAGCCGCAAGAGGTGATCACCGGTTTATGGAGGTCAATGCCCTTCGCCGCCATGATCGCAGCCAGATCTTCAACCGGTTTCATGGTGCCGGTGTCGGTCAGCAATTCCGCGTAAGGCAGGCTGATCGAGCTTGGGATATGCCCGCCCCGCAACCCTTCGCGGGGTTCAGGTTCCGTGCCTTTGAACCTCCCGTCCGAGCGGGCGTCGACAATCTGCGCATCGCGCAACTTGGCGGCGGCCGCAACCTGTGTCACGTCCTTGATCATCTGCGCATGCCGTTGCACCGTCATGTGGCGGTCGCGCAAGATCGGGGGCATGTCTTCAACTTCACGGCCCTCGTCCACCCATTTCGGCAGGCCGCCATCCAGCACTGCTGTATCGGTCTTGCCAAACAGCTGAAACATCCACCAGACCCGCGCGGCGGAGTTGATACCGGCCCCGTCGTAAACCACAACCTGATGACCATCGCCAATGCCCATCGCCCGCATGCGGCTGACGAATTTTTCCGGCGGAGGGGCCATATGCGGCAGGTCAGATTGGCTATCGGCGATTTCGTCAATATCAAAGAAACGCGCGCCGGGGATGTGGGCGGCGTCATACTCCGCCTTCGGATCGCGATTTGCCGCAGGTAAATACCAGGACGCATCAATGACCCGGATATCCGGGCTGGTCATATGGCTGGCCAGCCACTCGGTTGAAACAAGGGTTTTGGGATCGCTGTAGGGCATCGACAAGTCCATCATTAAGCAAAGCCTTACCCGGATTATCCTTGCAGGCCTTGGGTTGCAAGGGTTGCGGCCCCAAGTCGGAGGATTTTGTGACGCAGGCAAGGGTTTTGGCGCGGGAATTCCGCCCATTGACAAAGCTGCCCTGATCTTTGTGATGGCGGCATGGCGCTTTTAAAAGGACATTGGCAATTGCTGGCGATCACCTGTCTGGTGTTCGTTCTTTGGCCCTATCCGGCGATCGCGCCGCTGAAAATCCTGATCGTGTTTATGCATGAAACCGCACACGGGCTTGCCGCGGTTCTGACCGGCGGCAGCGTTGAAAGCATCAGTGTCAACCGGCAGGAAGGGGGCATGACGATCACGCTGGGGGGCAACCGGTATGCGGTTTTGTCGGCGGGCTATGTCGGGTCACTGCTGATCGGTGTCGTTCTGTTTCTGATCGCTTTACGCACCCATGCTGACCGGGCGTTGATGGCAGTTCTGGCCGTCATGATCCTGGCGATCACCGCGATCTATATGCGTGAGATGTTCGCGGTCACGTTCGGGCTGGCAACCGGTTTAGGGATGCTGGCAATGGCGCGATATCTGCCGCGTGCGGTCAATGATCTGACCCTCCGGGTGATCGGGCTGACCAGCATGATCTATGTGCCATATGACATTTTCTGCGACACGTTGCAGCGGTCGCATCTGCAATCGGACGCGCGGATGCTGGCCGAAGAATTTGGCGGCGCGACGGTGATTTATGGCGGTTTCTGGCTGGCCCTAAGCCTTGGGGTGATCGGGCTGTGCCTGCGGTATGGCATCGGTGCCAGCAGCAATATCCGATTTTCAGGCGCAGACACCGCCTGAAAACAATCGCTTAAAGACCATGGTGCCGAAGGGCATCAATCATCCCGGCCAGCAGCATCAATACCATGCCAAGGGCCGCTGCCGCCAGAAACACCGCGTACCACGGAAGGGGAAGATCGCGGCCAAGGATCTGTGGCAAAAACCCGATCACACCGCCACCAATCCCGCCAGCAACGCTGTTCCACAGCAGGCCAAGGTTCAGCGGTCTTGCCACCACTGCCCCCAGGTTGCCGCAAAGCATTCCGATCAGGATACAGGCGATTTGCATGATGGTATCAGCCCCGGTCGCGCAGCAGTCGCGCCTTCTGGCGCTGCCAGTCGCGCTTCTTTTCAGTCTCGCGCTTGTCGGACATTTTCTTGCCCTTGGCGATGCCCAGCTTCAGCTTGGCCTTGCCTTTTTCGTTGAAGTAAAGTCTGAGCGGCACCAGCGTCATGCCTTCCCGCCCGATCCCCTGCCACAGCTTTGCCAATTCCCGATTGTTGACAAGCAGCTTGCGGCGGCGACGTTCCTCATGCGGGAAGGTTTTGGCCTGCTGGTAGGCCGGGATGTAGGCGTTGACCAGCCACAATTCGCCGTTTTCAACTGTCGCATAGCTTTCGGCGATGTTGGATTTTCCCTCGCGCAGCGACTTCACTTCCGAGCCGACAAGCACAATCCCGCATTCGATATCATCCTCGATTGCGTAATTGTGCCGGGCCTTGCGGTTTTCCGCCACGGTTTTTGAATTGGGGTCACTTTTCTTCACCATAGCAGGGAGATAAGCGAGCCCGTGGGCGAAGTCCACTGGCGAGTTTCCGCGCCAGCTCCAACCACTTGCCCGTAGCGTTTCTAGAAATACTTGAATCCCCAAAACCCTGCCACGCTTCGCGTTCCCGGGCTTTTGGGGATACGCGATGTCTCAAGTTTTTCTCGAAACGCTTTAGGTCAAACCAACTGGCCGTTTCGGGTCGCCATCTCATCTTCGGCGGGGGCTTCCCAGATCGTTTGCATGAAATCAAACATCTCACGGGTGACGTTCAGCGCAAAAGTCGGGCCGCGTTCGGCATTGCGGGTCTTTACCCGTTGCCAGCGGGTTTCGGGATCAACATCCAGAAAATGCAGGGTCACGCCAAAGCCCTGTTCATCGGCCCAGGTATAGAAGATCTCGCGCTCCTGGCGATTGGTGAAGCCGCAATCCAGAATGATCGGCGTGCCTTTGGGGGCGATCTGTTCGGCCATGTTGCGCATGTGCAAACAGCAGCGTTGCACGCGATCATAAAACCAGTTGAAATCGGTGGTGGGGTCACGATCCATGTAAAACAGCGTCGCCATCCAGTCGTCAACCGACATGCGAATGCCATCCAAATCCTCGGTTAAAGCCGCCGCATAGGTGGATTTTCCGGCCCCTGTCAGGCCGGTGATCATGTGGATCTGTGACATACTATCCCCGCAAATGGGCCGGGGCGCGACGGTGCGCGCCACGGCCTTTGATCATTTCAGGATGCCCGCAATGCGCATGGCGTCCTGGATCTGGGTTTTGGTTTCCGGCAACAGACCCGTCAGCGGGGAGCGCACGTCTTCAGTGCATTTGCCCAACAGCGACAGTCCGTATTTTGCGCCGACGAGGCCCGGCTCAACAAAGATCGCGGTATGCAGTGGCAACAGCAGATCCTGTAGGTCCAGTGCCTTTTGCCAGTCGCCTGCCAGGGTGGCGTTCTGAAACGCGGCACAAAGTTTGGGGGCGACGTTTGCCGTGACCGAAATGCAGCCAACCCCGCCATGCACATTGAACCCCAGGGCCGAGGCATCTTCGCCCGAAAGCTGGCAGAAATCCTTGCCGCAGGTCGCGCGCTGATGGCTGACGCGGGTGACATCACCGGTGGCGTCCTTGACGCCGATGATGTTGTCAAGCTTCGCCAGTTCACCCATCGTTTCAGGCGTCATGTCGATGATCGACCGGCCCGGAATATTATAGATAACAATCGGCAGTCCACAGACGTTGACGGCGGAATAATGCGCAAGCAAACCGCGCTGTGTCGGCTTGTTGTAATATGGCGTGACCACCAGCGCTGCATCAGCACCTACCGCCTTGGCGTGGTTGACCAGACTGATCGATTCGGCCGTATTGTTAGACCCGGCCCCGGCAATTACCGGCACCCGGCCTGCCGCAGTTTTAACCACGATCTCGACCACCATTTCATGTTCGCCATGGCTGAGGGTCGGGCTTTCGCCAGTGGTGCCAACCGGGACAAGGCCAGTGCTGCCGCTTTCAATATGCCACTCGACCAGATGTTTCAGCGCATCGGTATCCACTTCGCCGTTTTTAAACGGGGTCACCAGTGCTGGAATGGACCCTTTAAACATGACACGCTCCTTTCATTGCCGGGTTGCAGGGGTATCAGGCGCTCTTATCAGGGAAAATTCCGGTTGGGTATGGGCAATCTTCACATTTGCTTGGGATGGCTTTGAAATCCGTGGGGCTTTGTTTAGACTGAGGTTACAAAAATACGGGTTTAGGCAAAGACGTGTTACAGGCTTTTCGGATACTTATGGTTGTGGTGGCTTTTGCCATTTCGGGTACATCACTTCCGCATGCTCAGACAGAAGAAGACAACGGCGCTTTTCTGGCCGCTGCTATCACGGCGGCAGAGGGCGGTGATTGGGATGGGGCGGCAGCGCTGGCCGGGCGGATCAGCGACCCGATCGGGGCTGAAATCATCACCTGGATGCGCCTGCGCGCAGGTCTTGGCGCTGGTTTGGATGAGTATACCGATTTTTTGAAAGGCCGTTCGGATTGGCCGGGACTTGATCTGGTGCGTCTGCGCGGTGAGGGCGTGTTGCCGGGCCGCGAAGACCCCAACACTGTGCTGGCTTATTTTAACGGTGAACAACCCCAAACCGGCATCGGCGTCCTGCGCCTGACCGAGGCTTACCTTGCCCTGGGCAACGCCAACGCTGCCAAGGCCGAAGCTATCCGTGCCTGGCGCGAGTACGCGATGACCAGGGACGAGCGTGTGCAACTGCTGGCCCGGTTTGAAACCACGTTAAAGCCGCATCACATCGCCCGGCTGGACATGCTGCTTTGGCGCGGGCTGAAAAGTCATGCCGAGGGCCTTTATACGCTGGTGCCCGAGGGCTACGTAGAACTCGCCCAGGCGCGGCTGGGATTGCAGGATCGGGTCGCAGGCGTTGACGCGCTGATCAACGCAGTGCCGCAGGAATTGCAGGATGACCCCGGCCTTGCCTACGAACGCTTCGTCTGGCGCACCCGCAAGGGGCTTTATGACAGTGCCCGCGATCTGATGATCGAACGCTCGGTCTCGGCGGCGAAGCTTGGCAAGCCAGAAGAATGGGCCAACCGCCGAAGGGTGGTCGCGCGCCAGGAAATGCGCGATGGCCATAACCGGCGGGCCTACCGTCTGGCCGCGGCGCATTTTCTGACCGAAGGCAGCAACTATGCGGATCTGGAATGGCTTGCCGGCTATATTGCCCTGCGCAAACTTGACGACCCGAAACTGGCGCTGACCCATTTCACTAGGTTTCGCGCTGCTGTCGCCACACCGATCAGCTATGGCCGCGCCGGGTATTGGCAAGGCCGCGCTTTAGAGGCGATGGGCGACACGGCCGGGGCCCGCGCAGCTTATGAATTCGGGGCCGAACATCAGACAAGTTTTTATGGCCAGTTGGCAGCAGAGCGCATCAATGCGCCGGCGGATGACTCGCTTGCGGGGCGCGAGGTTTTTCCTGACTGGCGCAGCGCGAATTTCATGAAAAGCTCGGTTCTGCACGCGGCGGCTTTGCTGCAATATGCCGATCAACTGGTCCTGGCAGAACGGTTTTTTAAACATCTTGCCGAAAGCCTGGGCCGTACCGAATTGCAGCAGCTTGCCGATCTGACGATGGAAATCGGCCGCCCGAATATCGCGGTGCGATTGTCAAAGCAAGCGGCGGAACAGGGGCATGTTCTGCCAAAAACCTATTTCCCCTTGACCGATCTGGCCAACCTGAAACTGGCAGTGTTGCCTGAACTGGCAATGTCAATCGCGCGCCGCGAAAGTGAGCTTGACCAGTTCATCATCAGCCCCGCAGGCGCGATGGGGCTGATGCAGGTGATGCCGGGAACAGCCAGACTTGTCGCAAAGGATCTGGGCATTGGCTATTCCAAAGCAAAGCTGACAAATGACTGGCAGTATAATGCACGCATCGGGGCCACCTATCTGGCCCAGCAGTTGAAGGACTTCAACGGGTCTTACATCCTGGCCTTTGCCGCCTATAACGCCGGGCCAAACCGCGCCCGCCGATGGATGGAGCGTTACGGAGACCCGCGCAAAGACCGGCTGGATCAGATCGACTGGATCGAAAACATTCCGTTCCGCGAGACCCAGGACTACGTGATGCGGGTGATGGAATCCGTCCATGTCTACCGCGCCCGGATCACGGGCAAGACGCCGAAACTGCGGATCAGCAAAGACCTGCGAAAGGGTTAAGCGGCGCGCCGACGTTCGCGCGCTGCTTTCTGACGCTCCCGCCAGAAGGTGAACAACCCGGCTGATACGATGATCCCCGCGCCAAGTGCGACGTTCCACTCAATTTTTTCGTCAAACAGGGTCACGGCGATGACGCTGACAAACACCATCTGGAAATAGGAAAACGGCTGTACAGCACTTGCCTCGGCCACTTCCAGGGTCTTGATCAGCAAAAAATGCCCCGACGCACCGGTCACACACAGGATGCCCATCCAGATCCAGTCGCGGCCTTGCATCGGTTCCCAAAACCAGATGCCAAGGATGGTCATCATCACGCAGCCAGAAACGCCGGTCCAGAAAAAGCTCGTCACCGCACTGTCTTTACGGGCCACAAACCGGGTCAGCAGGCCATAAACCGCAAACATCAGGGCCGAGGTGACAGCGATCAAGGAGGCAGGTGAAAACACATGCGCACCGGGGCGCAGGATGATCAGCATGCCAACAAACCCGATCGCGATTGCCATCCAACGTCGCCAGCCAACCGCCTCACCCAGGATCGGGCCTGCGAAAGCGGCCACCATCAACGGGTAGGACGCGAATATCGCGTGGGTTTCAATCAGGCCAAGGTAGACAAACGCAATCACCGCCACCACGATCTCTCCTGCCAGCAGGCAGCCACGGAAAATCTGCAACCCCAGTTGTTCGGTATGCACAACTTTGCGAAAACTGCCCCTCTGCCGGGCGGCATAGGCGATCACAAAAGCGGCGAAGAACCAGTAGCGGATCATCACCACCATCATCACGTTATAGGTTCCGGCCAGATGGCGCGAAATGCCGTCCTGGGCGGCAAAAACGAAGGTGGTGGCGATCATCAGCATGATGCCAAGACGGACGTTGTTCTGGCTCATGGCTGGTCCTCCAGATACCCGGTGGTCATATGCCGCTTTCGCCCGAAACCGGCGACGCGGTCTACGACAAAACCGACCTCGGCAAGCGATCTTCTTACGTGACCGGCGGCGGTATAGGTCGCAAATCGTCCGCCGGGTTTGGTGTGGGCAGCGATTTCGGCCATCAAGCCGGCCTCCCACAATTCGGGGTTTTTGGCAGGCGCAAACCCGTCCAAGAACCAGGCATCCATCCGGTCAGAAATCCGCGGTAAGGTAAGGCGTGCATCCCCCAAAACGACCTCGGCCTCCAGGCCCGGCAGACTGAATCGCGTCGCGCCAGTTTGCCAGGCTGCCAGGAATTCCTGTGCTAAATCAGCCAGTTCCGGGAAGGCGCTTAGGGCCTGGGCAATGTCAGGGGCGGCCATTGGATAGGCTTCAAAGCTGGTGAACTTAAAAGCGCCAGGCTGCCCGGATTTACGCCAGCTTTGCCAGGCACACAGCATGCTCAAGCCGGTGCCAAAGCCCAGCTCGCCAATATGAAATCCGGGGTGAAACCCTTCCGGCAATTGATTGCCATGCAAAAAAACATGCCGCGTTTCGGCAAGGCCGTCAGCCACCGAGAAATAGGGATCATCAAACCGCGCGGAAACCGGCACCACTTCATGGCGCCAAGTGATCTTTGCCGATTGCCGCTGGTCGCAGGTCACGAATTATCCTAAATAGCCAACAGGTTAACCGGGCCAACTTGGGTCAGATGCAAGAGAATGACAATGGCTGAAATCGAGGTCTTTGGCGGCGGGATTTTCGGGTTGTCCGTGGCCTATGCCTGCCTTGAACGTGGGGCGAGCGTCAGGGTGATTGAAAAGCACCATATCGGTGCTGGCGCCAGTGGTGGCGTGGTCGGCGCGTTGGCCCCGCATACGCCTGACAACTGGAATGCCAAGAAGCAGTTTCAGTTTGAAACCCTGATCGCCGCACCAGATTATTGGGCCGAGATTGACGCGATCAGTGGCCTATCTTCCGGCTATGGCCGGATTGGTCGGTTGATGGCGCTTGACGATGATAAAGCGGTGGCTCTGGCAAAAGGCCGGACGGTTTCAGCGGTGGAGTTGTGGCACGGTTTGGCCGATTGGCATGTCGTTTCGGGGGTTGATTACGAAGGCTGGGCGCCGCCAAGTGCGACTGGCCTATATTCCTATGACACCCTGTCGGCCCGGATGTCACCACGCGCCGCCTGCCAAAGCCTGGCGCGCGCGTTTCAACGCCGGGGGGGCGAAATCCTGGAAGGCTGCGACACTGGGAAAGGGGCCGATGCGACGGTTCTGTGCACCGGCTATCAAGGCCTGCTTGACCTGTCGGCAGCGCTTGGCCAGGAAATCGGCAAAGGCGTCAAGGGTCAGGGCTTAAGCTTGCAATGTGACGCCGGTAAGATGCCACAAATCCAGGCCGACGGGCTGCATATCATCCCGCATCAGGACGGCTCCGTCGCGATTGGGTCAACCTCAGAGATCGTCTGGCAGGCAGGCGACACCGTGGATTATCAGCTTGATGCGCTACATCAAAAAGCGGTGCAGATATTGCCATGCCTGGCCGATGCGCCGGTTTTGCAGCGCTGGGCCGGGGTGCGCCCGCGCGGTCGGCGTCGCGCACCGATGCTGGGCAAACACCCGTTGCAAGACAGGGTCTTCATCGCCAATGGCGGTTTTAAAATCGGCTTTGGCGTGGCGATCCGGATCGGTCAGGTCATGGCCGATCTGGTGCTGACAGGGGTTGCCGACATCCCCGCCAGCTTCACCGTCAGCGCCAATCTGGACTAAGTTTGCAATCAGGCAGTGGCAGTCATGCACAAGCGCCCGTCCGGACCCCGCACCCAAAGCGTCAGATCGTCGCCATCGGGGCGGGCGCAAATCTCAGCGGTTTCGAAATCAAACAGTGGCGCAATGGCGCGAAATTCAAACCGAGGTACGCAGCCGCGAAGCTGGGCTGCGAACTGGATCAGCAATTGCGCCAGCAGCGGGCCATGCACCACCAGCCCGGGATAACCTTCGACCGTCTGGCAATACTCCCGGTCATAGTGAATGCGATGTCCGTTGAAGGTTAGCGCCGAATAGCGAAACAGCAGCGTCGGGGAAAACTGCACTTGGTGCCGCTCCGTCTCGTCTTTTGGAGCCGGTGTTGGGGCGGGGGCCACCGCATCTGGGGCCGGGTCTTGTCGATAGATCAGATCCTGGCGTTCCCGCACACATACCCTACCGTTTTGTTCCAGCCGATGGGTCAGAGTCACAATCGCCAGCGGCCCGGTGCGCCCGGTCTTATGGACCAGATTGTCAATCTGGCTGTTCTTTTCCGCGGGCACGCCCAACCGTAAAGGGGCCAGAAATTCCAACGCACCGCCCGCCCACATCCGGCGCGGAAGGCCGGTATCGGGGATGAAGCCGCCGGTTTTTGGATGCCCGTCGCGGCCTAGATTTGCAGCACTGGCAATGTCCCAAAAGTAGATGTAGTGCCAGAAAGGCGGCAGCGGATCACCGGCCCTGGGCGCAGGGCCGGGCAAACCCAGCGTGGCATGCAGGGCGACCGCGCGGGCCGGGTCAAGCAGATCGGTCACAATGCGTTGGGGTTCAATTGGCTGTGTCATGGGTGTAACAAGTGGCAAGGCTGCGGCCAAACAGCAAGGAAAATCATGCCCGAAATCAGCGGATTGGATCACCTGGTTCTGACGGTGCGCGATCTGGCGACGACGACCGCTTTTTATCGTGATGTGCTGGCAATGCGGGTGGAAACCTTCACCTCCGCCGATGGCAACCACCGCTTTGCGCTGCGGTTTGGCCGACAAAAGATCAACCTCCACAAGGCGGGGGCCGAGTTTTTGCCAAACGCCGCTGTCGCGCAGCCCGGCTCCGCTGATCTGTGTTTTCTAAGCCCGACACCAGTTGCCGACTGGATCACGCATCTAAGCGCGCTGGGCTTAAAGATCGAGGATGGTCCGGTCGCCAGATCCGGCGCGCAGGGGCCGATCCTGTCGATCTATCTGCGTGATCCCGATGGCAATCTGATTGAAATCGCGAATTCTGTCTGATCGGCGCGCTTGGTTTCAGACCGCCGTGATCGCGTCGCGCAGCCGCCCCATCAGGATCGTCAGGCTTTTTTGCTGGGCTTCCGACAGCAACTGCCCGGCCTCATCAAAAGCTGCGCCGCCATTTGGCACTACAAAGGCCGAGCCTTGCAAAACTCCGGTGTTAAACGACGCCAACGCGTGGCGCATGGTAAATTGCGAAACCTCACCGCCAGATCGTCCAGCGGCTGAGATCAGCGCAATCGGCTTGCTGACAAGGGGCTGTGGGTTGTCCCGGCTGATCCAATCCAGCGCGTTTTTCAGAACCCCCGGGATCATCTTGTTATATTCCGGCGTGGCAAATATCACCCCATCAGCGGCGCGGATTTGCGCGGTCAGGGTCTGCACGCTTTTGGGCAGGCCGCCGATCTCAAGTTCTTCATTGAACAGGGGCAGGTTCAGGTCGGCAAATACCGCATCGCAGTCGCCAAACAGGCGCACTGCCACGTGCAACAGGGCGGTGTTGCGCGATGCGGCGCGCAAGGATCCGGAAATCGCTAAAAGTTTCGGGTTTTGCATTGGGCTGCTCCTGCTTTGGCGGCTTGCTGCACCTAGGATGTTTTATGTTTGATGTGAACCGCAAATCACCCCAAGGTTAGGCGAATTGCAGTGTACGTGCACCAGATGAAACGCAAAACGCTTGAAAAGCTTGCGCCCAGGGGTTCAACCCCCGGCGCGGCGGGCCAGCTTGGCCACCAGGTTGTCGCCGATGCCGGGGCGTGAAAACGGGCAGACGGTCACGCAGATGCCGCAGCCAGCGGTTTCGTTGAAAAAGGGCAGGCACTTGTCAAAATCGACATACCATTTTTCCACCCCGCGCACGATTTGCTTTTCCGGCAGGATCGCATCGGGCGGGCAGGCGCGAGCGCAAATCTGGCAATTGGTACAGAAATCGTCCGACCCAAACCGCGTCGGCTGATCAGGGATCAGCGGCAGGTCGGTCAGTACTGCCGCCAGCCGAAAGCACGAGCCGAGTTTTGGATGGATGATCGACCCATGCTTGCCAAGTTCCCCCAGGCCAGCGGCAAGGGCTGCCGGGATGATGGTTAACGGCCCGGCGAGGGGGCCAAACTCCGGCTCTGCCATGTGGCCCTGCTTTAGGATCAGGCCCGCCAGATCCTTGGAAACCCGCATGCCTTTGGTGTATTTGCGCACAACCTCGACCCCTGCTGAAACCTCGGGTGCGGCGGTCATTTCCTGGTAATCCATCGCGATGGCCAGCACGACGATATGGCTGAACGGCGCGGCGTAGCCCTGGTAAAACCAGTTCGGATCAAGCGGCGCGATGCCGACATCGCTGGCCCCGAATTCAAGCGCCTTGGTCTTGATTTCGGCGGTCCAGTCGGCGGCCGATTTTTGCACTGGCGTCGCGGCCTTTGGCGGCAACGGGATCGCGGTGAGTTCGGCCCTTGTCTTGCGTTCTTCATCCAGACGCGGATCGGTGTTTTTCTGGTAAAACCATTTCTGCACCGGCCCGAAGGTGATCTGATCCGGGTCGTGCCAGTAAACATGCACCGGGCGGCGAAAATCGCTTTCGCCCAACCCGTTGATCGCATTGCCGGAAGCCGCCGGCCACAAGGCCAGCTGCGCGGAATCGGGGGTGAATTCGGGTTTTTCCATAAAGCAAGCTTAACACAGGATCGGCCCAAAGGAAGAGGCTGCGTTACCTGCCCGCCAGCCGCCAATGGACAGATTGAGAGGGTAAAAAAACCTCGACCGCTGCGGCGGCGATAACGATCACATTGCCGGTTTCGGGGTTGGAGCTGTCGAGGCCGCCATGCTGAACCCGGACCTCAACCACGCCATAAGGCAGCCGCGCTTTCAACGTCTCGGCATCCACCTGATCAGGGGCCTGCACGCCAATGGTCACGACCACGCGCATATCGCTGGCCTCAAGCCCGGTTGACCGGAATATCGCCAGCGCGGAATGCCGGATCGCATCCTCAATCGCCCGTCCGGCAGCCTTGGTGTAATCCTGACCATACTGGTCATTGCCCATGCCCATTTCGATGATGACACGCTGGTCGGTCAATTGATGTGTCATGATGTGGGTTCCATATCAAATGACACGGAAATGGCGGCGTTTGCGATCACCGTCGGTTTGCCATTGGGGCGGGCAATGTCAAGCCCGCCTTTGACGACAGTGACAGTTGGCTGGCCATAAGGAAACACCGCCGCAAGGGCGTCTTTATCCACCGCATCCGGCTGCTGCACCCCGATTTCAACATCAAGGATCATCGCCTCTTTCGGGAAGCCGTAAAGCTCTGCCAAGTTGATTGAGTTATGCCACAGCGCATCGCGCGCGGCGCGCAGGGCAGCCTGAGTGTAATCCTGTCGGCGCAGGCTGGTGCCGATGCCGAATTCAGTCAGAAGACGAGGCATGTCATTGTCCCGGTTTATCAGCGTCAATCGTCGAATGCGGCGATCAGTGCGGCCATCTGATCATAGCCGCGTTGCCGGGCCAGTTCCAGTGGGGTCAATCCGTTACGGTCAAGGATGTTTGCATCTGCACCTGCTTCCAAGAGCGCGCGCGCCGTGGCCTGATGCGCCGGGCCGCCATCGCCCAGCACCACGGATTCAATCAGCGCGGTCCAGCCGAGGTTGTTGACGTGGTCCAGCGGCGCGCCCGCGTCGATCAGGCGTTGCACGATGTCGGCATGTCCCAGATGCGCCGCCGCGATCAGCGCCGTGCCGACATAAATGCTGGTGATCAGATCCGCCCGGTTTCCAGCTTCCAGCGCAGCGTTCAGCATCGGCAGGTCGTCGGCAACGGCTGCGATGGTAACCGCGTCGTAAAGCGCGAACTCTAGACTGTTCATGTCAGCCCCTGCTGCGGCCAACGCGGCGATCACCGTTTCGTGGCTGGCAAAAGCGGCAATATGGACTGCTGTACGTCCCTGGCTGTCGCGCTCTTCTAGCCCGAATTATGCATGAGGTGTTGGTGAGGGTGGCGTAACGTTCTGAAAAGC
>CAYXXQ010000038.1:12760-16188 GCA_964469075.1 uncultured Rhodobacter sp. | reverse complement strand
ACAAGTATCAGGA
Source organism: uncultured Rhodobacter sp. (assembly GCA_964469075.1). GTDB lineage: Bacteria > Pseudomonadota > Alphaproteobacteria > Rhodobacterales > Rhodobacteraceae > UBA5972. The sequence continues at coordinate 16,175 of CAYXXQ010000038.1, read as the reverse complement.
TTCAGAGGTTTTGCGCGACATGTGCGAACAGGGCCGTGATCTTGGCTTTGACGGCAAATCGCTGATCCACCCGGCCCAGATCGAAACGGCCAACACGGTTTTTGCACCCTCCGAGGCCGATATCGACCTCGCCCGCCGCCAGATGGCCGCCTTTGAAGACGCCGAGGCCAAGGGCCTGGGTATCGCCGTGCTGGACGGGAATATCGTCGAAAACCTGCATGTCGAAACCGCCCGCAAGTTGCTGGCAAAAGCCGCAGCAATCGGGTTGGCAATCGCGGCGGGATGAACTTTTGTGGCAAATCCCGGCGCGCGTTGTAAGGTCAACCGCAAGCCGGGCAAGCCGCGCCTGGCACCATAAGGCAAGGACACCGTCATGAGCTGGATTGAAACCGTCGCCTATGCTGATGCCACTGGCAAGCTGCGCAAGCTTTATGACCGCATCAAAGGCCCTGACAACAATGTCGACAACATCATGATGGCGCATTCCCTGCGCCCGCACTCGATGGAAGGGCATATGGCGCTTTATAAATACGCGCTGCATCACACAGGCAACACCCTGCCGAAATGGTTCTTGGAAACCATCGGCGTTTGGGTCAGCCAGCTGAACGCCTGTGCCTATTGCGTTGATCACCACTATGCCGGGCTGCAACGCCTGCTTGCGGACCCGCCTCGGGCTAGGCAAATATTGGCGGCGATTAAGGAAAACGATATCAGCAGCACGCCTTTGACAGCGGCGCAAAAGCAGGCGCTGAACTATGCAGGGGCGTTGACGCTGACGCCGGGACAGATGGCTGAAAGCAGTGTCTCAAACCTACGCAAGGCTGGCTTTGACGACGGCGAAATTTTGGAGATTAACCAGGTCACGGCCTATTTCAACTATGCCAATCGCACGGTTCTGGGGCTTGGCGTCACCACCGAAGGCGACATTCTGGGGCTGTCGCCTAACCAGTCAGACGACCCGGATAACTGGGCGCATCGCTGAGGGTTTCCTCAGGTTTTACCAGCGGCCACCAGACCCTTGATTGCCACCGCACATTCTTCAAACCAACGCACCATCGGGCGGGTCAACTCAGCCCGCTCGGCCCATCCGGCTCCATGACGGCACAGCCTTATGGCAAGGTCAGGATCCACACCGATTTTATCATAGCGCATGGCCTTTTCGGCATCGACCCAACCTGCTTTGACAAAGCGGTGATGGATGATCGTCAATCGCTGAACGATGTGGAACGTGATGAAATGGCTTAGATAATCAAGCTCGGCCGCACTCTGATCGGCGGGCAAAAGGCTTGACAGGATCGACACCACATCCTCAGTGCCAACGGGCCAAAACTCATCCCCCGCAAGCCATGCGAAATCTTCCATGCCCTGACGCTTGCCGCAATGTTCCCAGTCAAACCAGTAAACGCGTCCCTGATCGCCAACCGCACCATTGCCGGGCCGGGCATCCCATTTGATGAACCGCGTTGGGGGCACATGCAGGCGGGTGCAGACGGCTGGGAAATCAAGTGCTGGCGGGGCAATCTTGAACTTGTCCGACGTGCCGACCACCGTGCCGACGAAACCTTTGATCCAGTCCGTCGTTTCGCCAAGGCCCGGGACAATCTCGGCAAGGCTGGTCTTTTCACCGGCCTGACGGATTTCGATCAGGCTTTCAATCGCCTTGGCCGCGACATCCAGCTTGCCCTGGCGTGCGGCCATCAGCAATTCGCCAGACAAGCGCCGCGATCCGACATCTTCCTGAAAGAATATCTGTTCCGAGCCACCAAGGAACCGCGGAACCGGCGCATTGGCGTCGGTCAGACGGCGCAGAACCTCGACCTCTAACCGCATCCGGCCTGGAAAACTGCGTTGGGTTGCGACGATGGTGCGGGCCGGGAAATGCACCCTCAGGCTTTCGCGGGATTTCCCGCCGGGGGCTGTGACCTTGCTAACCGGCATGCCGAAAATCTTTTCGGCGATCCGGGCGACGTTCTTTGGTGTCAGTTTGACGGGTTTGTCTGCCATGTTCCGCTCGTATGCTTTTTGCTTAAGCTACAACTTGCGGGCGCCATTTGCACCCTGAAGTTTTGTGCAACCGCCTGCTGCGGTTTCTTGACCCTATGGTAAAACCATGCGACCCTCGGCACCCTGAAACCGTCCAGCCGGGGATAGCTGCCGTGCCATCACAAACACCGAAACAAGCGACCAAGAACCTTGCCGAAGATCAGGTCGCAGACGCGCAGCCGGGCTTGCCACAACTCCATTTGCCCCGCAACACCGCGATGCCGCTTGATCTGGATTGGGTGCGCAATGTCACGGCCAATACCAGCGCCATCGAGCGCCGCTGTGCCAGCCTGCCGGGCCGGCGCTCGGTCAAGAAAGAATGGCAGGCAGCCTGGCTTCTGAAAGCGATTAGCCTGATAGATCTGACCACGCTGTCGGGCGATGACACCGAACGCCGCGTTCACCGCCTGTGCCGCAAAGCTATGCAGCCGGTGCGCCCGGATCTGCTGGCCGCCCTTGGCATGGAAGACCGGCGGCTGACCACGGCGGCGATATGCGTTTACCACGAAATGGTGCCCGCCGCCGTCCGAGCCCTGGAAGGGTCGGGCATTCCGGTTGCGGCGGTTTCGACCGGGTTTCCGGCAGGCCTGTCACCCTTCAGACTTCGGTTGGCTGAAATCAGCGAATCTGTGGCCGCAGGCGCTGCCGAGATCGACATCGTCATTTCCCGCCGCCATGTGCTGACGCAAAACTGGCAGGCGCTTTACGATGAAATGTGCGAATTTCGTGCGGCCTGCGGCGATGCCCATGTCAAAGCGATCCTGGCCACGGGGGAGTTGCAGACCCTGCGCAATGTCGCCCGCGCCTCGCTTGTTTGCATGATGGCCGGGGCCGATTTCATCAAAACCTCAACCGGGAAAGAAAGCGTGAACGCGACTTTGCCGGTCTCGCTGACAATGATCCGCCAGATCCGCGATTATCAGGCGCGCACCGGTTTCAAGGTTGGCTACAAGCCCGCAGGCGGGATTTCCAAGGCCAAGGACTCCCTCACTTATCTGGCGTTGATGAAGGAAGAACTGGGCGATCGATGGCTGCAACCCGACCTGTTTCGCTTTGGCGCTTCAAGCCTTCTGGGCGATATTGAGCGGCAGTTGGAACATTGCGTCACCGGCGCCTATTCCGCCGCCTACCGACATGCGATGGGATAAATCATGACCGTTTCTGAGATTTTTGATACGATGGATTGGGGCCCCGCCCCTGAGGATGCAATCCCCGCCAAAGACTGGATCGCCAAGCATGGCGGCAGCTTCGGGCTGTTTATTGGCGGGCACTTCACCCCGTCCAATTCCGGCGAAAGCTTCACCAGCCGCAACCCCGCAACCGAGGAGGTTTTGGCCCAGATATCCCAGGCCGATGCCAGCGATATTGACGC
>CAYXXQ010000038.1:1841-12660 GCA_964469075.1 uncultured Rhodobacter sp. | reverse complement strand
ATCCCGTGGAACTTCCCGCTGCTGATGCTGTCCTGGAAGATCGCGCCAGCAATCGCGATGGGCAACACGGTGGTTTTGAAACCGGCCGAATACACCTCGCTGACGGCTTTGCTGTTTGCCGAGATTTGTATCGAGGCCGGGTTGCCCAAAGGTGTTGTCAACATCGTCACAGGTGACGGTCGCACCGGCGAATTGCTGGTTGACCACATGGATATCGACAAGGTTGCGTTCACCGGCTCAACCGATGTCGGCCGGAAAATCCGGGCGGCAACCGCTGGCAGCGGTAAATCCTTAACCTTGGAGCTTGGCGGAAAATCCCCCTACATCGTTTTTGACGACGCAGACATCGACAGCGCAGTGGAAGGGCTTGTCGATGCGATCTGGTTTAATCAGGGCCAGGTTTGCTGCGCTGGATCGCGGCTTTTGGTGCAGGAAGGCATCGCTGATGCGTTTTATGCAAAACTGACTGCGCGAATGGACAAAATTCGCGTTGGTGATCCGCTCGACAAAGCCATTGATATGGGCGCGATTGTGGATGTGGTACAGATGGATGCCGTCCGTGATCTTGTTGAAAAAGGTTTGAAGCAGGGTGGGGAATTGCACCGGGCCGACACGCCGATCCCAAATTTCGGCTGTTTTTACCCGCCGACCCTGATCACTGGCTTAGAATCCTCAGACCTGTTGATGCAGGAAGAGATTTTTGGCCCAGTGCTGGTCGCAACCACCTTCCGCACCCCGGCTGAGGCGGTGGAGCTGGCCAATAACACCCGCTACGGTCTGGCTGCGTCAGTCTGGACGGAAAATATCAATCTGGCACTTGATATCGCCCCGAAACTGGCCTGTGGCGTGGTCTGGACCAATGGCACCAATATGTTTGATGCGGCCGCCGGATTTGGCGGGCGGCGCGAAAGTGGGTTTGGCCGTGAAGGCGGACAGGAGGGCCTGCTGGCCTATACCAAACCGCGCAGCAAACCCAAGGCTTTGCCAAGGGTTCGGCCATTCGCAGGCAAGCCCAGCGGGGCGCAGGATCCGGTGGACCGCACCGCCAAGAACTATGTCGGCGGCAAACAGGCGCGGCCTGATGGCGGATATATGCGCGCGGTTTATAGCCCTAAGGGCGATTTTCTGGGTCATGTCGGCCAGGGCAATCGCAAAGACATTCGCAACGCGGTTGAAGCGGCGCGCAAAGCCCAGGGTTGGGCCAAGACCACAGGCCATCTGAAAGCGCAGATCCTTTTCTATATCGCTGAAAACCTTTCGGTCAGGTCGGATGAATTCGCTGATCGCTTGCAGGCTATGCAAGGTGGTGGCGACAAGGCGGCTAAAGCCGAAGTTGCGGCCAGCATTTCCCGGCTGTTTACCTATGCCGCCTGGGCTGACAAATACGATGGCCGCGTTCACAACGTGCCGATCCGGGGCGTCGCGCTGGCGATGAATGAACCGGTTGGCGTGATGGGGCTGATCTGCCCGGATGAAGCGCCGTTGCTTGGCTTGATCTCGCTGATCGCGCCTGCGATTGCGATGGGCAATACCTGTGTGGCGGTGCCGTCTGATGCCTTTCCACTGGCGGCGACCGATCTTTATCAGGTGCTTGAGACCTCGGACCTGCCGGGGGGCGTAGTCAATATTGTCACCGGACATCACGCCGATCTGGCCAAACCGCTGGCAAGCCATGCGGATGTCGATGCGGTCTGGTATTTCGGCTCGGATGATTTGTCGGGCTTGGTTGAAACCGAAGCGGCACATAACCTGAAACGCAGTTGGGTCAACAATCGACACGCTCGCGACTGGGCGATTTCCGAGGGTCTGGAGTTTCTGCGCCACGCCACAGACGTCAAGAACATCTGGATCCCATACGGCGAATGACGTTTTCAACCCAAGACATTCTGGCCCGGTTGATCGCCTTTCCCACGGTCAGCCGCGACCCGAACCGCGCGCTGATCGACTGGGTTGCAAACCTTCTGACAGATGCCGAGATTGACCCCGTGATCATCCCCGATGAAAGCGGCAAGAAGGCCAATCTTTACGCCACAATCGGCCCAACCGACCGGGCGGGGGTGATGCTGTCAGGCCATACCGATGTCGTGCCGGTTGACGGCCAGAACTGGACCCGTCCGCCGTTTGATCTGACCCGGTTTGAAGGCCGACTTTACGGGCGTGGCACGGCGGATATGAAAGGCTTTTGTGCAGCGGCCATCAACGCCGCCTGCCAGGCCGCAGCCCTTGATCTGGCGACCCCTTTGCATCTGGCGCTGTCTTATGACGAAGAAATCGGCTGCATGGGCGTGCGGTCATTGGTGACGATGCTGAAGACCGCACCGGTCCGGCCCATGATGTGTATCGTTGGGGAGCCGACAGCGATGGCGGTTGCATCCGGCCACAAAGGCAAAGCCGCGCTGAAAGCGATTTGTCATGGGCAGGAAGGCCACTCTGCCCTTGCACCTTTTGCCTTGAATGCCCTGCATCTGGCCGTTGATTTCGCAGGGAAAATTCGTGAAAAACAAGCGCAGCTTGCGCTTTCAGGCAATGTCGACAACGACTATGACGTGCCTTACACGACGCTACATATCGGCCGGATCAACGGTGGGGATGCGTTGAATATCGTGCCAAACCGAGCCGAGATTGACTTTGAAATCCGCAATCTTGCGGAAGACTCCCCAGCCGACATCATCGCGGATTTGCGCATAGCTGCGGACAAGATCACGACTGCCACAGGTCACGAGGCTGCGGTGATTGAAATACAGGAATGCTGGTCCTATCCCGGCCTGCTGACCCCGCAAAACGCCGATGTTGTGGCGTTCGTCAAATCCCTGACCGGTGCCAACAGCACCTTCAAGGTCGCCTTTGGCACCGAGGGTGGATTGTTCAGTGCTGACCTTGACGTGCCGACCGTGATTTGCGGCCCCGGCTCGATGATGCAGGGGCATAAACCGGACGAGTATGTCGCCGAAGATCAGCTTGCTGCTTGTGACAAGATGTTGGCCGAATTGCTGGCCCGCCTTAAGGCCGGGCTTTAGCCTATTTCTTCGCCCGCCATGTGTTCATCCAGGCCGTGAGACGCCCCCAAATGCCGGTGGCTTTGTCGCCGACGTTATCGGCATGGCCTTCAACTTTGTCCCAGGCATCGCCCGCGTTACCCAAGGCCGGATCAATCACGCGTTCGCGAAACTGCCGCCACATCGCCCGGATGAATAGGGCGGCGATGCCTGCGAAGATGAAGAAGAAGATGTTGAACCACGGCACCACGGTCGTACCTGGGCCATCAATCGGGCGGATGGCGATGGCGTTGGGATAGATCGTGAAAAACCGGTTACGCCAACCGTAATGGGTGATCACAACCCATTGTTCCGCCGCAGGGGCCGACATGTTGGCCGAGGCTTCGGCCTGGAGATCGGAGCTGTCGAATTTAAAGTAAGGTGGCCAGATCCAGCCGGTGTCCTCATTGCGATACACCATGACTTGTTCGGACTCGCGCTGAAAAAATCCCAGGAACCAGGTGCGTTTCTTTTGGGAGTTGATCAGCCGAATATCACGGGTCGCAAACTCGGTATTTGAGCTGTCAGGTTGGGCAAAAAACAACCGATTGACTGAGCTGAAATCCATCCGGATCACCTCGGTCGAGGTGATGCGCGCGACGTCGTGCTGCGGCAAAACATAATGCAGCAACCCGGCGACAAGGATGAAAACCAGCACCCGGATAGTGTTTCTGACGTAGCGCATCAAGGGCCTCAATTCCAATTTGTAAATACTAACACAAGGACGACCAATATGGTCGGGATCACGTAAACCGACAGGATAAGCTTGGGGCGGATGCCGTTGTTATACCTCTCCATACCCTCGTTTATATAGGTATCGCGGGCGTCCTCGTCATCCAGGTCGGGGTGTTTTTCCGCCCAGCGGTTTTCCAGTTTTTCCCGCCGAACCGAGCGGGAATAGACCGAAATCGCCACATAAATGATCGTCATTGCCAGAAAGCCGAATATCATAAGTCTGATCAGTGCCATTATTTCGTCCTCTGAATTGCGCCCCAAGGCCCGACGCGGCGGATCAATTCTTCCACCGCGCGTTGCGGCGGCGGCGCTGGCGGGTCTTCTTCCATACCCGGTTCAGGGCCAAAAAGCGATGCCCGCGCGCCAGCTTTGTCGGCAGCATATTCCTCGGCCAGGAAATTTGCGACAAAGGATTTCTTGGCCTCGGACCATCCGCGATAGGCGCGATAAAACGCTTCCTTGTGGCAGATGTACAACTGGCGCACATCCATTGGCGACAGTTCCGCCAGCAGCATATTAACCAGGTCGCGATCCTTGGTCTGGGCCGCGCGCAAAGTATAGAAATAGGCCGGGTGTTCCGAGGTGATCTTGGGCCAGTCGCTGCCATCTTCCAGCCAGCGCAGCAGGTCGTTCAGCGCATGAAATTCCGCGGGCAGGTCTTTCAGATGTCGCCTTGCAACGCGCCGCAATTCAGGCCGAGTCATCCCCGTCAGGTCTTCACCAGCCTCAGCGGCGGTATCGACCAAGATGAAATCCATCCGCTGACGTAACAGGGCGGCGGCGTTCAGATTGCGGGCCGACACAATGCTTTCAACCAGCCCGTTCTTTTCCAAAAACCGCGCGATGCCGTTGCGATCATCAAAGCCATAGACCTGTTCAATCGGCAACGGACCCAGCTTTTCTGGCGGACTGACCGTGATCGCGGCAGGTTTTTTCACATCGCGAAAAATGTAGATGCCGCCGAAATGTGCGGTGTAGAAATTATCCTGTCGAAAGGACTTGGTTTTCAGGCTGATCGGGTTGCGCACGATATCGCCGGATTTCTTGGCAAGTTCGATCATATCGGCGATCAGAACATCATCCCACCAGGCATCTTTTTCGTTTTGATACCGATCTATCTTGGTCATCAGGGCCTGGGCGTCAACGATATGTGCCTCGGTCGTGTCGGCCTCCACCTCGATCTGGCGAATCTGAAAAAGCCGCGCCGGATCGCTGACCGAATAGACCGAGTTTACAAGCTCACCTGCCACAGCATCGCGCGCGGTCAGCGCGAATAACTGCGCCTCGTTTTCGGTGATGAACTGTTTTAAAATCCCGCGAGAAGTTGAAAACTTGGCGTTCAGCAACGGCGCTGTTTTCTGTTGTGTCGATAGCAAAATGAACTGCCGATTGCAGCCATTGGGGTTAAGGTACAACAGATCGTCAAACTCGTCACCGATTTCCGGGGCATAGCCGGAAATGTCGATATGAAACGAGGTCAGCTTGGTTTCGCGCCCGGTCAGATGTTTCAGCGCCCGGTTATAGCGTTCAACCAACGCGGCTGAATTGGCCTCGTAAAGATTGCCAAACATCAGGCCTTTTTCGATCAGGCGCATCATGCGGGCGGCTCCTTTTCGTCGCGCAGCGTGAAGGCATAAAGGGCGGCGTACCACATGCCTGTGAATATCAGCAGGAATTTCAAGGCACCGGGCAGGCCGACAAGCCGCATAAAGTCACCCTGAAACAGGATCTCATAATAAAGGACCGAGGCCGCAACAAAGCTGAGCCCGGCAATCGTGGCAAGGATCATGACATAAAGGAAGGCAAAGGACAGACCGGTTTTCGGTTTCTCCCACCGGGTAAACGCCTGCCGAACCACCCAGCGGGCGACATAGACGGACGCGATGGCGAAGGCGAGGAGGGCGAGCCAGTTGAGAAGGGCGGTCATATCATGCTTTTCCAGCGAGGCACTGCCCCGGACCCGATCCGGGGCACATTGAAGGCCTGGGACTTTGGCGTGGGGGCCTGCACGGCCGTTCTATTGGACAAGCAGTTGAAACTCCATTGCCCGTTGGTGAAAAGCGGCATCCAAAGTGACAAGCGGACTTCCAGATCTTTCAAATGCTTACCATTCATTTCGTTGGTCCATCCCACTCTCGCCTACGTAGAACTATAAAAAGCGCAAAACTCCAGCTTGCAATCGGTCCGATCGATAAAAGCAGATACATCCAGTTGCTACTAAATCCTCCTAAAATTAACGCGATAAACACTATCGGTAGATAGGAAATGAACGAGCCAAATATTCCGAGAACATAGATCGCATTCGCACCTTTGAGGTCGATGTCGATATTCCCGATTGCCCGCAATGTTGCAACCGAAAGTATGGCCCCAACAATTGACGCAACAAACAAAGGAATTGATTCAGTCATTCACTCACCCCCGCCCCCCCAGATACCGCCGTTTCGCCTCTTCCATCCGGCCCATTTCGCGCACGGTGTTTTCAATCGCGACCTCGTCGGACTTATCCGCATAACGGAATTCGCTGTCGGCGTAGCGGTTGATTTCCTGGATCAGCATTTCGATGGTGATCGGCTGCATCATATCGCGCAGCATCGCCATTTTCGCGTCGTAATCCTTGAATAAAAACAACTCAGGATTTTCCATCCACTCGTCTGGCAGTTCGATATCCATCGCCCGGACCTTGACCGCGTCGGTGATGTTCTTGATCGCGCGTCCGGTGAAGCGGTCGTCGGCCTGCTGGATGCCTTTCAGATAGGCGCCGAGCTTGGCGATGGTATCAAGTGCTCCGATTTCGCCATGCACCTGGTCAAAGACTTTGACCAACCCATCCTCATGCGGGCGGGAATGGCTGGCGAAACTTTCGGCCACGGCTTTCTTGATTTCCTGCGCGGCATAGACCTGATGATCGCCGACCGGGATGTCGTGGTTCTTGCCCATCAACAGGTAAAGGATGTCGATGTAATCCTCGCGGGTTTGCGGACCATCGACCAGAAACCGCGCCCCGGCGCGTTGGCGCAGGGCGTCATCGACGTTTTCGGGGTAGTTGCTGAACATCCCGAAGGTGCAGTTGCCGCGCACCACCGTGTTGGCCCCGGCAAAGCTTTCCATCAACACAGCGGTAATTTCCAGCTGCCCAGCGCTGGATTGCCGATCACCGCGTTTGCCGGCAAGCTGGTCGATATCGTCAATCGTGCCAAAACCGATGACGTTCGGATCAACCACATTGTTGATGAAAGCCTTGGCGTTTTGCGCCGACTTGCCCTGATAGCTGTCGATGCTTTCGGTTGACAGGTTCTGAAACCGGAACGGATAGCCGGCGACCTTGCAATATTCGCTGATAAGCCCCGCCATCATCTGGATCAGCGTTGTCTTGCCGGTGCCCGGCATGCCGTCGCCCATAAAGGTAAAGATGAAACCGCCGAGTTCAGCGAACGGGTTCAGTTTGCGTTCAAAATCATAGGCCATCAGCATTTTGCTAAGCTTCACCGCCTGATATTTGGCGATATGGTTGCCGATCACCTCGTTCGGTTTCTTGAACGTCATCGTCAGCTTGCTGGATCGCGCCTTATGCGCCGGCTTGAAGCCATCAACCTCAAAATCATCGGCCTCGACCCGGTAGGCGACGTTTTCAAACGCGGCCAGACGCGGCGCGGTCGAGGCCCGCAGGCTGACCTTTTCCATCAGCTTTTCGCAGAACCCTGCGATCACCGCGACCAGCGTTTCCTCGTCCTGGGCGTTGGTGGCGATGTCCTGATCCAGCTCCCACAGGGTGCCGTGCAAGGCGTCAACGCGGTTGTCTGTCAGGATCTCCTCGACCTCGCCGATTTCAATGCCGTGCTCCATTTCAGGCGCGTGCGCCGACAGCAGATAGCGGGTCATATTGGCAAAAACGAACAGCGAGATCAGCGAACTGGCGGTCAGACCTTCGGAAAACTCGGTCGATTTTGATGCGGCCAGCCGCCCGGCAAGATTGTCGCGTTTAAGGTCGGCAATGCCGGTCTGTTCCTCATAAAGATCGCTGACGCTATGGGCCACGGCAAGGGCGCGGCGCAGGCTGCGCAGGATCGTCGCCTGGGTGGGCGAGGGCAGCGGGTCACTGCCATCGGCGCCTTCGATCCGCTCGATCAGATGCACGCCTTCGGGCCGGGCCGTCGGTTGCGTCACCAGCCCCGGTGTGGTCGTGCGAAACCGGCTGCGCCGTGTGCCAATCCCGCTGGAGCGTTCGGCCGTCGCCGCCTCTTTCGGTTTGGCGATACGCGGGGTGTGGTCAAACCCGTCCAGCATGGCGACCGCGCTGGCGTAATGGGCTTTGATCTGATCTTCGGTCAGTTCCATCAGGTTTTGCGCTTTGGTCATTGCAGATGCACCATGATTGCGTAGCTGTCTTCGTTGCCTTGAACGCGGGCGGAGTGGCCTTTGCCGGTCGTGTCTTCCATCAAAACCTTATCGCCTTGCGAAAGTGAAAACTCGCTACCGTTGCTAAGGCCGTCGACAAATTCGCCTGACAGCAGAGCAAAAACCTGACGCCGTGGGGTCGGATGCCGCGCGCTATCCCAACCCGCGGGGAAACGCACCGTTGCGTAACTTTTGGCGTCCACAGCCTCACTGACCCCAAATGGCTGTGGCGGGGGCGCGTAGTCAACCGAGGTGAATGCGACATCAAGCTCAGCAAGCCGGCTTTCTCCGTCCGTGTCCGCATACAGGCGCAAATATTTCATCTTGGTATCCCTGCCATTTCTACTTGTAACTCAGGATCTGGCCGCGCTCGCTGACCACATATTTGCGCACACCGCGAAACCCCGGGGGGTCACGTTCTTCCAATACCTGAAACGGGCGTTGCGGCAGGATCAGCGAACGGTGCACGTCGCTTGCACCTGTTTCAACTTCGGTTTTGCCAAAATGATCCAGCTTGAAAATCTCACGCTCGACCGAGCCGAAAAAGCCCTTCTTTTCCCGCTCAACCCGGTCGGACAGCAGGGTTTCGACAGTCCAGGCCAGTGCCCAGTCATTGCCGGGGCCGCCTTTGGCGTCGGCCAGAATGCCCTCTAACGGGCCGTTTTGGTGGGTGAAATGGTTGGAATACATCGGCCCTAAGTGAATGCGGCGGAGCATTTTGGGGTGCAGATCGTCAAAATCCCGGTCAAACCCTTGCGCGATTGTCACCAGTTTCAGCGATGAAACCGCCTGCGCCATCAAATGGCTTTGCGCCTGCGGCCAGCGGCGTTCATCGCGCGGCAAGGCGGTGCTGCCGGTATCATCCAGCAGCAGCAGATAGACCGTTGGGATGTTAACCTGGCTGTCGTAATTCGCCCAATGCACGACATAGTGCCGCCGCCCGTCGTCGCGGGTGCCAAGCCAGATGATCTGCGGATCGTTCTGGGCCCAGAACAGGTTTCGCTTGGCCAGACGTTCGTAATAAAGCCTTTGTGACAGGGCAAATTGCAGTTTCACCGGCACGGATTGTTCGTTCAGGATATGCCGGACCATGTCCCTTTTTAGCTCACCCTCGGACGGCATGGCGCCCAGATGTTGGTCGACCTGAAGGGCATCGTTGGCCATTTGCAACAGCTCGGCATAGACCGGAAAACCGCTGTCGGTCACGTCGATATCAAGCGCTTTGGGCAACAGCGACGACACCCGCCCGGCCATCAGGTATTTGTTTGACAGAGCTTCAAACGTGCCGGAAAGCGCCTGCAAATATGCACGCAGGATGTTGAGTTCAATTTCGCCCATACGGTCACGACTGGCCGCAAGTTCGGCCACCTGATCAAGATGATCCAGGATGCGGTCGAATTTCGCGAAATACCGCCGTGTCGCCAGCGCGTCGGCAAGCGTCTTGTGGTCCGAAGTCAGGCCGAGGTCAGGCACTTAGGCGCCGTACAGGTTCTTGTCGTGCTTTTCGACGATCTTTTGAAACCGGCGCATGAAGCGCTCGTCCGATTTGGCCTTTTCTTCGAGCACCTTGCGGGCGAACACCATGTGATCCTCATGGCGTTCCATCATGTCGGCCATTTTCTGGTTGGTGGCCGAGCCGATTGCCGCCATCGCAGTTTGCGCTTCCTGGTCGGTTTTGACGCCGATTTCGTTGATCCGGTGGGCAACGTCCTGCTGCTGGGCGGTTTTCAGCGACTTGGTCAGTGCGTCATAAAGGACGACCCGCTGTTTGGTGTCGGTTTGCAGCTTGTTGATCAGAACCATTTGCGTTGCGGCCTGGTTTTGCAGGCTGTCGACCCAGGTTTTACCCTTTTCGATATAGCGCTCCAGAGTCTGGGATTTCGCAAGTTTGACCTGCTCATCCTGGACCATCTGGTTGTATTTGGTGTTCAGATTGGCCAACTCACTTTCCAACTTGGTGCGCGCGGCTGCGTCCTGTTCGACTGAAATCTTGTTTTCCAGTTCAATGATTTTGGGATCCAGCGCCAGGATCTCGGTGCGCAGGGTTTCCAGTTCCCCGACCACGCTTTCGCGTTCATCCAGCGTTGCGGTCAGGTTGGTTTCCACCTTGGTTTTCTGCTCGTTCAGCATCGTCAGCTGGCCTTCCAGCAGGCTGACGATAATGTCGGATTTGCCGATCAGATCCTGCAACTTGTCGTCAATGCTGGCGGTGCGCATCCGCTCCTGACGCAGGCTTTCGGATTTGGCGCGGCTAAAGATACCGACAAAGGTTTCCCAGCCGGTCTTGGTGCGCATCTCGCTGAAATCCTGCGAGAATCCGGCGGTGACATCGTCAAGCCCCATGATCAGTTCGGCGATATTGGCGTTCATCAATTCGGTATGGGAATGCACGTCTTCCAGTGTGGCGTTTTCAATATCAATCGTGATATCTTCACCGGCCTCAAGTTTTGTGCGCGCGGTTTCAATCGCGCTGGTCAGCTCGGCTATTTTGGACTGAGCCTGTGCCACTTCTTTCTTTGATTTTTCGATCTGCGCGCCAAAATCGGCCATGATGCCCCCGCTAAGTAAATAAGATTAACATTCAACTAAGCAGATTGTAGCGCCATTTTAAGAGGGGGGGGAGGGGATTAGTGCGGATTTCGCGCAAAAAAGCA